>JADCDC010000099.1 GCA_020252385.1 Aestuariivirga sp. | reverse complement strand
GACGACGGATGCCATGCTGACAAGGCTGGGGCAGGGTGATGACAAGGTGTCCGCCGCCACATTCGCCTACCGCACATATGCCTATGCGATGCTGGCCGGCACCTTCGTGACCATGGCGGGCTTCGTGCCGGTTGGCTTTGCCGCAAGCTCTGCGGGCGAATACACCTTCTCGCTCTTCGCCGTCGTCTCGATCGCCCTCGTCGTGTCGTGGTTCGTCGCCGTGGTGTTCGCACCGCTGCTTGGGATCGCCATCCTGAAGCCGCCGAAGGCGAGCACGGGCGAGCCTGGTTTCGTGATGCGCGCCTATCGCGGCTTCCTGTCGCTCGCCATCAAGCTCAAATACCTGACGATCGCCGTCACCATCGGCCTGTTCATCGCGGCGCTCATGGCGATGCCGCTGATCCCGCGGCAGTTCTTTCCGTCCTCGGACCGGCCGGAACTTCTCGTCGACATCGCATTGCCGCAGAATTCCTCGATCTATGCGAGCGAGGCCGCGGCGGAGCGCTTCGATGAACTCCTGAAGGATGATCCGGACGACGAGCGCTGGAGCACAAATGTCGGCCGCGGCGCCATTCGCTTCTACTTGCCGCTTAACGTGCAGCTGCCCAACAACTTCTTCACCCAGGCGGTCATCGTCGCCAAGGACGTGGAAGCGCGCGAACGCCTGCATGCGAAGCTCGAGGCGGCACTGGCCGAGAACTTCCCCAATGCCATCACCCGCGTCTATCCCCTTGAGCTCGGTCCGCCGGTGGGCTGGCCGATCCAGTATCGCGTGAGCGGCCCCAACATTTCCGAGGTGCGCGAGATCGCGCAAAGGCTCGCGGGCGTGCTTGCGGCCAACCCGAACACGGAGAACATCAACTTCGACTGGTTCGAGCCCTCGCGCCAGCTCAGGATCATGATCGACCAGGACGAGGCGCGCCGCCTCGGCATCAGTTCGCAATCGCTGGCGCAGGTCATGCAGACCCTGGTCTCCGGCGTGCCCGTGACGCAGATCCGCGATGACATCTACCTCGTCAACGTGGTGGCGCGCGGCATCGAGGAACAACGCCTGTCGATCAACAGCCTGCGCACGGTGCAGGTGCCGCTGCCCAACGGCCGGACCGTGCCGCTCGCGCAGTTCGCCCGCTTCGAGAACGAACAGGAATATCCGCTGATCTGGCGGCGTGACCGCGTGGCGAACCTGACGGTGCAGTCCGATCTCCGGCCGGGCATCCTTCCGGACCAGGTGGTGAGCGCTCTCGATGAGCCCATCGCCGCGCTCTCCGCCACGCTGCCGCCGGGCTATGCCATCACGGTGGGCGGCACGGTCGAGGAAAGCGCCAAGTCCCAGGCCTCGGTGCTGGCGGTCGTTCCGCTGATGATCTTCATCATGCTCACCGTCCTGATGTTCCAGCTGAAGGGCTTCCAGCGGCTGCTGATCGTGCTGAGCGTCGGGCCTCTCGGGCTGATCGGCGTCGTCGGAGCGCTGCTGCTGTCGGGCAGGCCTTTGGGCTTTGTCGCCATTCTCGGCATCCTGGCGCTGCTCGGCATGATCACGAAGAACGCCGTGATCCTGCTGGGGCAGATCGATGCCGAGCGCGCGGCCGGAAAGGACGTGGTGCAGGCCGCGATCGATGCAAGTGCCGCCAGGTTCCGGCCCATCATTCTCACCGCCATATCGACGGTGCTCGGCATGATCCCCATCGCTTTCACCGTGTTCTGGGGGCCGATGGCCTTCGCCATCATGGGCGGGCTGCTGGTCGCGACGATCCTCACCCTGATCTTCCTGCCGACGCTTTACGTCACGTGGTTCGGCTGGCGTGACGGGTACAAGGGCGGCGCACCGTCCGCGAAACCCACGCCAGCGGCGGAATAGGCCCGTGGCCGGCATCCCGCCATGGCCATTCCTGCTCCGCTGGGTGGCCTACATGCTGTTCTGGATCGTGCTTGCCGGAACCAGCGTGAAGGACCTCGCAGCGGGTGCGGGAACGGCGGCCGTGGCGAGCTGGCTGAGCCTCAGGCTGCTGCCGGCCGGTGAACTTTCGCTGAAGCCCGTCAAGGCTGCGGGTCTGTTCCTGCGCTTTCTGTGGCAGAGCGTGGTGGCGGGGCTGAGTGTTGCCCGCATGGCGCTAAGCCCGGCCTTGCCGCTCCGGCCCGGCATCATCCGCTTTGGCACGTCGCTCCCCGAGGGCACGCGCCGGCAGGCCTTCACCACCTTTGCAAGCCTGCTTCCCGGCACGCTTCCGCTGGGCCCCGAGGGCAGCGGCGGCATCGCCGTGCATTGCCTCGATGATCGCCAACCGGTGGCCGCCCAGCTGGCGGAGGAGGAGAACAGGCTGCGGGACGCATTCTCCGGAAGGGCGGCCTCATGAGCCTCGTCTATTATTCCGCCGCGGCCTTCATACTGGCGATGATCGCGCTTGGACTGCTCAGGGTGTTGCGGGGCCCTAGTTCCGCCGACCGCCTGATGGCCGCACAGCTCATCGGTTCGGGTGGCGTGGCCGTGCTGCTGCTTCTGTCGGCGGCATCGGACATTCCCGCCATCGTCGATGTCGCGCTGATGCTCGCGATCCTTGCGGTCTTCGCCTCCGTCGGCTTCGTGAACTGGGGGACGGACAATGATGCTTGATGCCTTCACCACAGTCATGGTGCTCGCCGGGGCGTTCCTGTTCATGGCGGGAACGGTCGGGCTGTTGCGCTTTCCCGACAAGCTGAGCCGGCTTCACGCGCTCACCAAGGTCGACAACCTCGGCCTCGGGCTGATCGTTGCCGGCCTCATCCCGCAGGGCGGTGTCCTGCTGGCCCTGAAGCTGCTGTGTGCATGGCTGCTCGTGCAGCTCTCGGGCGCCATCGTGACGCAACTGATCGGGAGCTCCGTCAGGGACAGCAACCGGCCGTGACACAGCCTGTCTTCGACATGATGCTCATCGCGCTGGTGCTGGCCGCCGGCGCCTGGAGCATCCTGGCGCGCAGCATGATGACGGCGGTCATCGTGTTCATCGTCTATGGCCTGCTTCTGGCGCTGGCCTGGGTCAGGCTCGGCGCGGTCGACGTCGCGCTGACGGAGGCCGCGATCGGCAGCGGCGTCACCGGCATG
Source organism: Aestuariivirga sp. (assembly GCA_020252385.1). Taxonomy (GTDB): domain Bacteria; phylum Pseudomonadota; class Alphaproteobacteria; order Rhizobiales; family Aestuariivirgaceae; genus Aestuariivirga. Next base: position 2,046 of record JADCDC010000099.1, on the reverse strand, counting down.
CTGCTGATCTCCGCCGCCGCGCGCTTCGCCAGGGACCCGGCGGCCCTCCGCCTGCCGAGCCTGTCCAGCCGCGCGCTGGCCGCCCTGCTCGCCTCGGGCGTTGCGGTTGCGCTGGGCTCGCTTGCCTTGCTTCTCCCCGGAGACGCGCCATCGCTTGCGGCGGAAACGATGCGCGCGCTTCCGGAGAGCGGGCTCGGCAACCCGGTGGCGGGCGTTCTCTTCGTCTTCCGCGCCTTCGACACCATGCTCGAGAAGGTCGTGCTGCTGCTCGCACTCCTCGGCGTCTGGTCGCTGGCGCGTGATGAGGCATGGGGCGGCGCCCCGGCCCTCAAGCCCCTGGTGCAGCCGCAGGGCGTCCTGCCGCTGCTGGCGCGCACCCTGCCGCCCATCGGGCTTACCTATGGCATCTACATGACATGGGCGGGCGCTGATGTTCCGGGCGGCGCCTTTCAGGGCGGCACGGTGCTTGCCGCCATGTGGATACTCGTCGTCCTTGCGGGACTTGCCATGTTCCCGAAGGTGACTTCGCCCTGGCTCCGCTGGGCCGTGGCCGCAGGTCCCGTGGTGTTCCTGCTGATCGGCTTTGCGGGCTTCCTGTCGCCCGGGCTGTTCCTCGCCTATCCGGAAGGCTACGCCAAGCCGCTGATCGTGGTCATGGAGCTTGCCCTCACGCTCTCGATCGCGGTGATCCTGGGGCTGCTCGTCGCCGGACCGCCGGCGGGCCGGGAGGCAAGATGAGTGCGGCTGATCTTTACTGGATGGCGGGCGCGGCCCTGACGGGCCTCGGTGTCTATGGCCTTCTGGTCAGCCCCCATCCGCTGCGAAAGCTCTTGGGGCTCAACCTCCTGGGCTCCGGCATCTTCCTCATCTTCGGCGTGATCGCGCGGAGGGGAGCAGCGGCCGGTCTCGGCGGCGATCCCGTACCCCAGGCGCTGGTCATCACCGCGATCGTGGTTGCGTTCTCGGCAACAGCGATCGCCATCGCGCTGCTGATCAGGCTCCATGCGGAGGAGGGGAGCGCATCGCTCGATGATCCGCCGGCCGGGAACGACGCGCCATGATGCCGCTCCAGGCCATCGCCACCATGACGCCGACCGATGGCGGGGCACTCCTCGTCTTGTCCATCGTGCTGCCGGCGGTGGCGATCGTCGCCCTCTTCGTGCTGGGCGGACGCTGGGGGCCCAGGGCCGCCGCGCTGTCGCTTGCGGTGCAGATCCTGATCGCTCTTCGCATCCTCTTCATCGTGTGGGAGACCGGCCAGCCGATCGTCTATGTGGTCGGCGGATGGGCGCCGCCGCTCGGCATCGGACTGAGGGCGGACGGTATCTCGGCCATCATGATGCTGACGGCGAGCCTCATCGCCGCCGCCGCCGCCCGCTTCGCCTGGCGCGACTACGGAACCCAGGCGGAGGGCAAGGAGCGCCGCACCAGCCTGGTGTTCCTCTCCTCGCTGCTGGCCATTGGCGCGGCCCTCAACCTGCTGTTCACGAGTTCCGATCTCTTCAATCTCTATGTGGGGCTCGAACTCCTGACCTTCGCGGCAATCCCCATCGTCAGCCTCAAGGGCAGCGGCGAGACGCTCCGGGCCGCACTCCGCTATCTGCTGTTCGCCGTCTTCGGCTCCATGCTCTACCTGCTCGGCATCGTGCTGATCTATGGCGCCTACGGCACGCTGGATATCGCGATGCTCGCTTCGCGCGCCCGCCCGGATGGCATCACCCTCATGGCGGCTGGCCTGGCCACGGCGGGTCTCCTTGCCAAGACGGCGTTGTTTCCCTTTCACCTGTGGCTTCCGCCGGCACATGCCGGAGCGCCGGCGGCAGGCAGTGCGGTGCTTTCTGCGCTGGTCGTAAAGGGCAGCCTGTTCCTGCTCATGCGCCTATGGTTCGACGCACTGCCCTCGCTGCGCGAGCCGGAGGCCATGCAGCTTCTCGCCTCGCTCGGCGCTGCGGCGGTGATCCTCGGCAGCATCAGTGCGCTCCGTCAGGCACGGCTCAAGCTGCTCGTTGCCTACTCGACGGTGGCGCAGATCGGCTACATGTTCTT
>JADCDC010000098.1 GCA_020252385.1 Aestuariivirga sp. | reverse complement strand
TCCCCTGTTCCACCGGCCTCGTCATCACCGCGCTCGCACGCCCCGAATGGGTGGTGGAGATCGAGGTGACGGCCGTCATTCCCGATTGATGCCCCGAGTAATCACATGACCTTCTCCATCGCAGGGCGCTGCGCCAAGACCGGGGCCTTCGGGGTTGCCATCACCACATCATCGATCGCGGTCGGCGCGCGCTGCCCGCATGCCCGCGCCGGGGTGGGTGCCGTCGCCACACAGAACGTGACGGACCCCGACCTCGGCCCCATGCTGCTCGACCAGATGGAGTATGGGCTTTCCGCCCGGGACGCGATCAAGGCGGTGGTGAAGGACCGGCCCTTCATCGACTACCGGCAACTTACCGCCGTCGATGCCGAGGGCAGGGCCGCGTCATGGTCGGGAAAGCACATTCTCGGCACGCATGGCGTCTCGGAGCAGCGGGACTGCGTGGCGGCGGGAAACCTGCTCAAGCACTCGACGCTGCCGCATGTGATGACGATTGCCTTTGCCGCCACGGCGGGCCAGCACCTGGCAGAGCGCCTGCTGCACGCGCTCGAAGCCGGCCTCCTCTCCGGCGGGGAGGAGGGGCCGGTCCATTCCGCAGCGCTTATCGTTCATCACGAGCAGGCCTTTCCGCTGGTGTCGCTCCGCGTCGACTGGGACGACGAGAATCCGGTCATGGCGCTGCGCCGCTTGTGGGATGCCTACAAGCCGCAGATGGGCGCCTATCTCCAGCGGGCACTCGACCCCACCGCGGCGCCGAGCTATGGCGTGCCGGGTGATCCTTAGAGCATGATCTGGAGCGAGTTCTTTTCGACCAGGTGTTTCCACCTGGTCGGAACGCGCTTTAGGCGGAATTAAATCTCGGTAACTCACTTTCCGCCTGGCTCCGGATCGTTCATTTTGCCGCCAGTCGAATGGCGGGGGTCGGATGGCAAGAGTATACGAAGGCGGATGCCTGTGCGGACACATCCGCTTCGCGGCGGAGGGGCCAGCACTGAAGCCGCATACCTGTTCCTGCAAGATGTGCCAGCGCCACTCGGGCGCGGTGACGCTCGAATGGGTGGAATTCCCGGCGGACAGCGTGCGCTGGACCGGGCCGGGCGGCAGGCCCGCCACCTGGCGCTCCTCCGACTATTCCAGCCGCAGCTTCTGCCCCAAATGCGGTTCGACGCTCGGCGCCATCGATGACAAGCCGGTGGTGGCGCTGGTGCTGGGCAGCTTCGATTCCAACAACCGCAAGGAACTGGCGCCGCAGTATCATTCCTACGTGGGCAAGAAGCCTTCGTGGGCGAAGGCGTCAGGCTGAGGATTCCTCAGCAGCCAATTGAGGAAACCTCAATTCCCGCTTTTCACTGGCAGCAATAGCCTACTTGATCAGTAGAGTATTGCCGGATGGTCCGGCTTCTCTCAGTCGCTCAAGCAGGAGGTTTCCCATGCAGACCGTCTCCTACAATCCCACGCGGCGCGCTTTCCTGGCGCTCGCCGCCGTGGTTGGCGTGCTCGCCGCCACCCCTTTCACCGCAGTTCCGCCCGCCGCCGCTGAAACCCCGAAATGGGTCATTCCGGTGGCCGAGGCCAAGCAGCTCATTTCCGGGGGCGCCATCGTGCTCGACGTACGCGGCAAGGCGCTGAAGGAGGAAGCCCCGCTCGCCAACGCGGTCTCCGTCGAATGGCCCTATTTCACCAAGGACAACAAGGCCCAGAAGGGCCAGCTCCTCGATGATGACGCCGAACTCACCAAGCGCATCCAGGCGCTGGGCATCTCGGCGGATGTGCCGGTCGTTGTGGTGGCGGACTCGGTCAAGGGCTGGGGCGAGGACGGCCGCATTGTTTGGACGCTGCGCACGCTCGGCCATCCTTCCGCCTTCTTCGTCGACGGCGGCATCGCCGCACTTACCAAGGACGGCGATCCGGGCATCAAGCCCGTGGCGGGCAATGGCAGCTTCGAGGTGAAGCGCCTCGCTGACTACGAGGTCAAGAAGGAGGAACTGCGCCAGCTCCTCGGGTCCACGAATGTCGTGATCCTCGACACGCGTGAGCCGCGTGAATATGCCGGCGAGACGCCTTATGGCGAGAGCCGGGGCGGCCATGTGCCGGGCGCCAAGCATGTCTTCTACAAGGACTTCCTCGACGCCAATGGCGATGTGCTGCCGCCCGACCAGATCCGCGCGAAGCTCGCTGCACTGGGCGCCTCTCCCGATGCGGAGGTGATTTCCTACTGCACCGGCGGCATCCGCTCCGGCTTCGTGACGGCGGTGCTCAACAACGCGGGCATCAAGGCGAAGAACTATGCGGGCTCCATGTGGGACTGGTCGAGCGCGGACGCCACGGAGTATCCGCTGGTGACCGGCGCCAACTGACCGGAACTGACGCATATGATACGGGCGTGGGGAAACCCACGCCTGCACTCTGCCTGATTGGAGTTCGCACATGGAAGCCGCCCTGCGCCTTGGAATCTTCGTCGGCATTTTCGTTGCCGTCGCCTGCCTTGAAATCTTCCTGCCGCGCCGCCCGAAGACGGGAGACTGGCGCAGGCGCTGGGGCATCAACATCGGCATTCTGGTGCTGAACATCATCGTGCAGCGCTTCACGGTGGGCGCTGCCGCCTTCGTTATAGCGGTCTATGCGCAGCAGCAGGGCTGGGGGCTGTTCGGCTATCTCGACTGGCCCTGGTGGCTTGAAGCCGTGCTGGCCTTCCTGCTGCTCGACTTCGCGATCTACCTGCAGCATGTGATGTCTCATGCCTTGCCGGCCTTCTGGCGGCTGCACCAGGTGCACCACGCCGATCTCGACGTCGATCTCACCACCGGAATACGCTTCCACCCGCTCGAAATCCTGATCTCCATGATCTATAAGGCAGGCCTCGTTGCAGCACTTGGCGTGGACCCGTGGGTGGTCATTGCCTTCGAAGCGACGCTCAACGGTTCGGCTGTCTTCACCCATGGCAACATCGCTCTGCCGGAGAAGCTTGACCGTGCGCTGCGCTATGTCGTCTGCACGCCGGACATGCATCGCGTGCACCATTCCACGATCATCCATGAGACGAACTCGAACTACGGCTTCTTCCTCTCGATCTGGGACCGCCTCTGCGGAACCATGATCCACGCACCATCCAAGGGGCAACTTGGTGTCGAACTGGGCCTTGCCGAGTGGAGGAAGCCCGAGCAGCTCGGACTCCTGCGGATACTCCTGATGCCGTTCCGCACCCGCGCGCGGCAGTCGAATGACGCCGCGGGCTAGGACGAAAGCTTCTCCACCAGCCGCTCCAGCATCCGGTCGCATTGCGCCATCTGCGCCTCGCTCACGTGTTCGTCGGGCTTGTGGGCGACCGCGATGTTGCCGGGGCCGCAGACCACCGCTGGCGTGCCGAGCACCTGCTGGAAGAGGCCTCCTTCCGTGCCGAAGGTGATCTTGCCCGTCGAATTGCCGCCGGTAAGCGCGTGTACGAACTTCACCGCCTCGCTGTCGACCGGCGTGTTCATGGCGGGATAGCTCTGGAGGTCCGCGAAGTCGAAGCGCGCCTTGTCGAACACCCCGCGGCAGTTCTCGGCGATCTTCTCCGCTGCCGCCTTGATGCGCGTGACGATAGCGTGCTGGTCGTCCTCCGGCAGGTAGCGGATCTCGAAGTCGAAGGTGCAGCGGTTGGGCACGATGTTCATCACCTCGCCACCCTGCATCTTGCCCACATGCAGTGTTGTGTAGGCCACCTCGTAATCGCCGTCGCGCACACCGTTCTCCGCGATGTCGGCCTGGATGGCGCGAATGGCGCCGATCAGGTCGGCGGCCATGTAGATGGCGTTGACGCCGATGGGCGCGAGGCTCGAATGCGCCTCGAGGCCATGTGCCGTGACGCGGAAGCCGAGCTTGCCCTTGTGCGCCGTCACCGCCTGCATCAGCGTCGGCTCGCCCACGATGCAGAGGCGGGGCTTCACCGGTGCATCCTTCAGGATGTCGAGAAGCCGCCTGACGCCAACGCAGCCGATCTCCTCGTCATAGGAGAAGGCGAGATGGATGGGGGTGTGGAGCCTCCGCCCGGCGGCGCGCTCGGCAGCCCTCAGGCAGCAGGCGATGAAGCCCTTCATGTCGGCCGTGCCGCGGCCATAGAAATTTCCGTTCCGCCGGTCGAGCCGGAACGGGTCGGAGGACCAGGCCTGGCCCTCAACCGGCACGACATCGGTGTGGCCCGACAGGACGATGCCCGGCACGTCGCTCGGCCCGATGGTGGCCCAGAGATTGGCCTTCCGGCCCTCCGCGTCATGAACCAGCATCGAATCGATGCCCAAGCCCGCCAGGAAGGTCCGGACATAGGCGATGAGGTCGAGATTGCTGTCCCGGCTCACGCTGGGAAAGGCGATCAGGGTTTCAAGGTGCTGGAGCGACGTGGTCATGTGGTCCGGTCTATGCGATTTGATGCATGTCAAGGAAGGCGCGGGGAACTTGTCCTATCCAATGGAAGCACGGTGGCTCGCGCCATCGCGCTGGCGGGGCGGGTCCCTGAGAAAGTCAGCTGTCGCTTCGTTCCCCCCTTTCCTGGGGTCCCCCCGCCTTAAATTCCCTCAGGGCCCCGTTCCGGGGCCCTGTTTTTTATGGCCATTGCGCCCCCGTGCGCGCCGTCTCGATGGCGTAGACCGAGGAGGTGGCGCAGATGAACATGCGCGACTTGCCGAAGCCGCCGAAGGTGAGGTTCGCCACCGTCTCGGGCACGAGGATCTTCCCCAGCCTTTCGCCCTGCGGGGTATAGCAGTGGATGCCGTCGCCGGCCGAGATCCACAACAGGCCCTCTGTGTCGACCCTGAGCCCGTCCGGCACCTTCTCGTTGATGACGGCGATCACGCGGCTGTCCTTCAGGCGCTTGCCGTCCACCACAGTGAAGCCGCGCACATGGCGCGGGCGGCCTTCCTCGAAGCCGAAGCCGTCGCCCCGCGCATAGCCTGAGTCGGCGATGTAGAGTTCGGACTCGTCGGGCGAGAAGGCAAGACCGTTCGGCCGGTCGAAGTCGTCGGCCACGACGGAGAGCTCCTTCGTCTTCGGATCGAAGCGGTAGACCTGGTTGTTGCCGATCGCACTCTCGGACTTGATGCCTTCATGGTCGGAGATGATGCCGTAGGGCGGGTCAGTGAACCAGATGGTGCCATCCGACTTCACCACGACGTCGTTGGGCGAGTTGAGGCGCTTGCCGTTCCAGTGCGTGACGATCACCTCGTAGCGCCCGTCCATGTAGGTGCGGCTCACGCAGCGCCCGCCATGCTCGCAGGAGATCATGTTGCCCTCGCGGTCGCGCGTGTGGCCGTTGGTGCGCTGGGAGGGCTGGCGGAAGGTGGAAAGGCCCGTGACGGGCGACCAGCGCATGATGCGGTTGTTCGGGATGTCGGAGAAGCGGAGTTCGTTCAGCTCCGAAAACCACACCGGCCCTTCCGCCCAGATGAAGCCGGTGGCGAGCTTGGTGAGCGCCGCACCGGCCGGAAACAAATCGAGAAACTGCCTTGAGTCCGGCGCGAGGCAGTCAGCGTGCTTTGCCATGGTTCTCTCCTTAGACGATCACGGGTATGCGGGTGGCGGGAGGCGTGTTGCGGCTCCTCTGGCATTTCACCTCGCCGTCGATCACCACCATGCCGATGCCGGGCAGGTCGCCGAGCTGGATCGAATGCAACAGGTTGTCACCCGCGGAATGCTGCGCCTTGTCCATGAACACGAAATCCGCCGCGCGGCCCACCTCGATCAGCCCGCAATCGAGCTTCCGCATGCGCGCGGTGTTGCCGGTGGCGAGGCAGATCGCCTGCTCGGCCGGAAGATCGCCCAGCGACGACAGCATCGACACCATGCGCGCGATGCCTAAGGGTTGGACGCCCGAGCCTGCCGGCGCGTCGGTTCCGAGGATGACGCGGTGAAGCTCGCCCATCTCGCGCGCGGTGCGCAGCGCGTAGAGTGCCGCGCGCTCATTGCCGTTGTGCACGATCTCGAGGCCGCGCTTGCAGCCCTCGCAGATGCAGCGGATCTGGCTGTCGGGCAGCGCCGTGTGCCCGCCGTTGATGTGGCCGACGACGTCGGTATCGGCTTCCAGCACAACGTCCTTGTCGATGAGGCCGGAGCCGGGGATCGAGGGGCCGCCGGTGTGGATGGTGCTCTGGATTCCGTATTTGCGCGCCCAGGCCACCATGCGCTTCGCCGTCGGGCCGTCCTTGACGCCGCCCAGGCCCACCTCGCCAAGGAGCCTCACGCCCGCATCGGCCAGATCCTTGAAGTCCTGCTCCGTCATCTCGGGCTCGATGCAGGGCGCCCCGGCATGAACCTTGACGCCCGAGGGACGGAAATTGGCGAACTGGCGTTGCGCCGAGATGGCGAGTGCCTTGAGGCCCACGACGTCGCGCGGGCGGCCTGGCGTGTGCACCTCGCCCGCCGAGATCATGGTGGTGACTCCGCCATTGAGGTTCGAGTCGATCCAGCCCAGCTGGTTCTGGCGCGGTGTCCAGTCGCCCGCCACGGGGTGGACATGGCTGTCGATCAGACCGGGGGCGAGTGCCGTGCCGTTGGCATCGATGACGAGTGTGGCATGTTCCTGGTCCACGTCCTTGGCGCGCCCGATCGCCGTGATGCGGCCGTTCTCCGCCACCACGGTGTCCGCCTCGATGATGGGGCTCTCCAGGGCGCCGGAGAGCAGGAGGCCGATGTTGCGGATAACCAGTTTCTGCGGTCCCGCCGCCTTGCCCTGGGCCTCGTGCGCCATGATGTCCTCCTGCATCCCTGCTGCTTCTGGGGCAGCTTCCGGGTGGCATACTGCGTCAGGGCCCGTGAACTGTCGAGGCCGGTTGCGGCATGGGAGGTTTACCGCATGAAGATCATCCGGAAGGAAGAATACCGCGAAGGCCGCTGGCGCAACGGCATGGGCGTGTCATGGGACATCGCCGCAGATGTGGCGTCGGGAGATGACTTCGGCTGGCGCTTCGCCCTTGCCCGCATCGATGCCGACGTGCCGTTTTCGGCCTACCCTGGTGTCGACCGGGTCTTCACCCTGATCGAGGGCGGCGGGCTAGCCCTCGATCTCGAAGGCGGTCCGACCCTGGTCGTCGACAGGCTCCATGTTCCCCATCCCTTTCCGGGTGACGTGGCCGTGCGTTGCCGGCTCAGGGCGGGCCCTTGCCGTGCGCTCAACCTGTTCACCCGCCGGGATAGTTGGTCGGCCACGGCGGATGTCCTTTCGAGCGGTGCCGAGATCGCTCATGACGGTCCCATCCTGCTGTTTGCGCTGTCTGGCGCTGCCGATGTGAACGGCGCCGCCCTGGGGCAGGGGGATGCCGCGGTGGTCGCGGATTTCGCGAGGACCAGCACCGAGGGCTTCCTGTTTGTCGCAAGGCTGCGGCATGCGTGATTGGCGGGAAGCGGGTTTTCCGGCTATGAGGCGCCCAGTGATGGAGACATGATCGATGAAAGCGCGTGTTCAGTGGCTCGACGGGCGGGCCTTCGTGGGCGAAACGGGGTCCGGCCATGCCGTGGTGATGGATGGCGCGCCCGAATCCGGGGGACGCAACATCGGGGTGAGGCCGATGGAGATGCTGCTCCTCGGGCTCGGCGGCTGCACGGCCTTCGACATCGTGATGATCCTGGAGCGCATGCGCGAGAAGGTGACCGGCCTCGACATCACGCTTGACGGCGAGCGCGCCACCGAGGACCCGAAGGTCTACACGCGTGTGAAGCTCGTCTACAAGGTTACCGGCCGCAAGCTGAAGCCCGCCAATGTGGAGCGTGCGGTGAATCTGTCGGCGGAGAAGTATTGTTCCGCCACCGCCATGTTCGCGAAGTCGGCGGTGATCGAGCACAGCTTCGAGATCATCGAAGAGGGCGAGGCGCAGGGCGCCTGAACGATCCGCCTATCGGGCGGCAAGCCCCTGCGCGGTGAAATGGCGGGGGAAGAGCGTGGCGGCGCAGAAATAGGCCGTCTGGCGCGCTTCCTCCAGCGTGTAGGGATTGGCCGAGAGTGTCAGTTCCAGCCACACTCCTTCGATGGTCAGGCGAAGCACCCGCGCGGCCATCCGGACGTCGAGCTGGTAGCCGCCATCGGCGATGACTTCACCGCACACGCGCTCGAAGACCTCGATATAGGCGCGGTCGTTCTCGCCGCATTG
>JADCDC010000097.1 GCA_020252385.1 Aestuariivirga sp. | reverse complement strand
GACAAAGCCGTAGATCGGGAGCGCGAAGGCGAGCCCGCCCAGCGTCATCAGCAGCGTTCCCGCCACGCGCGAGATCCGCTCGAGTTCGGAGAGCACGCCGAGCAGCAGGAGCAGGAAGCCCGCCATGGCGCCTTCCACGATGGCGCGCAGGACCTGCAGGGTGAGACCGGGAATGCCGAGGCCCGCCACCAGATCGGCCAGGTGCCCGGCCTCCAGCATCATGAAGGCGATGGCGGCGACGGCGAAGCCGCCGGCCACCGGAAACACCGCGCGCGAGCGGAAGCCATAGAGGGAGAACAGGGCAACCGCCAGCAGCACCGAAACGCCCAGCAGCGCACCCCGGAAGAAGGACAGATAGTCCTTGCGCGTGTCGAAGGCCTCGCGCTGCCAGAGCGTCACCGGGGCCGGTCCCGCCGCCGTCATCTCGAAGGCGATGGTGGCGGAACTCTTGGGCGGCATGTTCAGGAGGTAGGCCGTCTCTCCCGGCACCGGCAGAAGCTCGATCTGCCCCGTGCCGGCGACCACCGCGCTGTAGAGGCGCGGGCCGATGGGCTTGATGGGCAGGAAGCCCGACCCGGCAAAGCCCTGGTGCGTGATCGAGATCACCGCTTCGCGCGCCGTGTCGGAGGTGTTGGAGATGGCGGCCACGATCCAGTTGAAGCGGGGCCCAGGCCCCTGCGCGGTCAGCGTCGCGGTGGCGCGGGTCGCCGGATCGATGCCCGTCACCTCGATCTCCACGCTGCGCTGCTCGGTTTCGAGACTGCCCTGGGAGGTGCCCAGGTCACGCTGGTTGCCAAGCGTCGCGAGATCGACGATCTCCACCGCCAGGCCGGAGCGCGGCACGGCCAGTGCTGCAAGCACCAGCAAAAGCGCCATGAGCAGGCAGCGGGCAAGGGACCGCCCTGCCCTGTCTCTCGCGTCGTTCATTCGGCCACCTAATCCCGCTCCCGGCCTCATGACAAGGAATCATACACGAGCAGGTGCCGCCCGTCAGTCGCAAAGCCTTGCAAACAGGAGATGATCGCGCCATTCCCCCGCGATCTTGAGATAGCCTCTGGCCAGGCCCTCACGCTGGAACCCGCATTTTTGCAGAAGCCCGATCGACGCCCGGTTGTGCGGAAGACAGCTCGCCTCAACCCTGTGTAGTCCCATGTGCCGGAAGGCAAAGTCGAGGCTGAGGCGGACGGCGGAGGTCATGTAGCCCTGCCGCCCATAGGGCAGGCCGATCCAGTAGCCCAGCGTCGCCGTCTGGGCCACGCCGCGGCGCACGTTCGACAGGGTGAGCGCGCCCACCAGCACCTGCCCATCGCTGTCGAAGATGAAATAGGGGTAGGCGGCGTCCTCGTCGATGTCGCGCCAGTACTGGCGGATGCGGCCGCGGAAGGCGGTGCGCGTCAGGTCATTGGCGGGCCACACCGGCTCCCAGGGCGTGAGGAAGTCCCGGCTCTGCGCCCGAAGCGCCGACCACTGCTCATAGTCGCTCATCTCGGGCACGCGGATCGTCGCATGCCCGTCCCTGAGGGTGGGCGGCGGATCGGCGGCGAAGGGCGAACGCAGGAAAGCCATGGGCCTCACTCACGCGAAATGCCGGACGAGCGTACCATAATCGGAAAGCTGCCCGATGTGCCCCACCGCGCTGAAGGCGGGCTTGCGGTGGTGGAACAGCTTCGCCGCCAGCTGGCGCACCTGCTCAGGGCTGACCGCATCGATCTTCTGCATCAGCGAGGGGATGCTGGGCACGTTCCCGAAGGCCAGGAATTGCCGCGCGATCTGGTCGGCGCGCGCCGAAGCGCTCTCGAGGTTCATGACCAGGCTCGCCTTCAGCTGCGACTTGGCGCGGGCGACCTCGGCTTCCGTCACTTCCCGCGCCACCGACATCATGATGTCCGTCGTGAGCTCCAGAAGCTCGTTCGAGTGTTCGGGCGAGGTCGCGGCATAGACCCCCACCTGGCCTGCATCCTCATAGGCCGAGCCGAAGGAGAACACGCTGTAGCAGAGCCCCCGCTTCTCGCGCACCTCCTGGAACAGCCGGGACGACATGCCGCCGCCGAGGATGTTGGAGAGAACCTGCAGCACGTAGATCTCGGGGTCGCGGTAGCTCGGCGCCGCGAAACTCAAGACCAGATGTGCCTGGTCGAGCGGCTTTTCCGCCGTGCAGGCGGTGGGCTGGAAGGCAGGCAACTCGCGCTGCGGCGCATGGCCCTCGGCGATGGCGCCCAGAAGGCGCTGGGCATCGGCGGCGAAGGCCTGATGGTCGATGTGGCCCGCCGCCGCCACCACGATGCGCGATCCCCAATAGTTGCGGTTGCGCCAGTCCAGGATCTGCTGGCGGGTGACGGCGCCGATCAGCTCCTCGGTGCCGAGAATGGAGCGGCCCAGGGGGTGGCCGCCGAAGGAGGCGGCCTGCGCCAGGTCGAAGACGAGATCGTCCGGCTGGTCATGCGCGGCGGCGATCTCCTGCAGGATCACGTCGCGCTCGCGCTCCATTTCATCGGGGTCGAGTTCGGGCGAGGTGAAGATGTCGGCCAGGATGTCGAGCGCCAGCGCCCAGTCGTTCTTGAGCACGCGGGCGTAATAGGTGGTGGTCTCCATGCCGGTCGCCGCGTTGATCTCGCCGCCTGCCGATTCGATCTCCTCGGCGATGGCGCGGGCGGAGCGCCGCGGCGTGCCCTTGAAGGCCATGTGCTCGAGGAAATGCGCGATGCCGTTCTCCTCGGGCGCCTCGTCGCGCGCACCGGCCTTGACCCAGATGCCCAGCGCCGCCGTCTCGAGATGCGGCATGTGGTGGGTCACGACATGGATGCCGTTGGGAAGACGGGTGATCTCGACACTCATGCCTGCTCTCTCAAGTGCCGGGCTGATGCTGCGAAAGGATGAAGTCGCGCACGCGGCCCACGTCGTTGGGCAGCACTGTGAACCGTTCCGGAGCGGTCATCAAGTGGGCGAGGCGGGGCGGAAGGCCGGGGCGGATGCCGCTCGCCTTCTCCACCGCGTCGGGGAACTTGGCGGGGTGCGCGGTGGCCAGCGTCACCATGGGGCTTGCCGATGCCTCCGCCTGGCGCGCCACGGCATAGCCCACCGCCGTGTGCGGATCGAGGAGTTCGCCCGTTTCGGCCAGCGTGCGGCGAATGGTCTCCGCCGTCTCCGCCTCGTCCGTGGCGCCCGAGCCGAATTCATGGCGGATCTGGTCCAGCTCCCTCGCGCCGATGGCGAAGGCGCCCGACTGCGCGAGGCTCGCCATCATGCGGCGCACGGCATGGGGGTCGCGTCCGTGCACCTCGAACAGCAGCCGCTCGAAGTTGCTCGACACCTGGATGTCCATCGAGGGGCTGGTCGAGGCCTTCACACCGCGCGTCTCGTAGCGGCCGGTCTTCAGCGTGCGGTCGAGGATGTCATTCACATTGGTGGCGATCAGGAGCCGGTCGACCGGGACGCCTAAGCGCTTGGCCACGAGGCCGGCGAAGATGTCGCCGAAGTTTCCAGTCGGGACCGAGAAGCTCACCGCCCGGCCGGGAGCGCCCAACGACAGGGCGGCGGTCACGTAATAGACCGTCTGCGCCATGATGCGCGCCCAGTTGATCGAGTTGACGCCCGCAAGGCCCACGCGGTCGCGGAAGGCGAGATCGTTGAACAGCGCCTTCACGATCGCCTGGCAGTCGTCGAAATTGCCCTCGATCGCCAGGTTGTGGACGGAGGGCGAGGTGACCGTGGTCATCTGCCGGCGCTGCACTTCCGACACCCGGCCATGCGGATGCATCATGAAGACCGAGGCATGGTGCGAAGACTTGAAGGCCTCGATCGCGGCGCCGCCGGTGTCGCCGCTGGTGGCGCCCACGATGGTGGCCCTGGTCCGCCGCTTCGCCAGCGCCCAGTCCATCAGCCGGGCGAGGAGCTGCATCGCCACGTCCTTGAAGGCGAGGGTCGGGCCGTGGAAGAGTTCGAGAAGCCACTGGTTGTCGTCGAGCTGCTTCAGCGGCGCCACGGCGGGATGGCCGAAGCTCGCATAGGCTTCGGCGATCATGCGCTTCAGGTCCGCCTCTGGAACGGCACCCCCGATGAAGGGGTGCATCACGGCGTATGCAACATCCTCATAGGTCCGGCCCTGCAGATGGCCGATCTCGCGGGTCGAGAGTTCCGGCCAGGAGGCGGGCACATAGAGGCCGCCATCGCGCGCAAGGCCCGTCAGCAGGACGTCTTCGAAGCCCAGTTCCGGAGCCTCGCCCCGGGTCGAAACATAGCGCAAGGCCGTGCCCTCTCAAGAACTTGGAAGGTTCTTTAGCTGCGGCCCCCCGGGGCTTCAAGCGATGGATTCCCTCACCCCCGCGCCGCCCGGCGCTTCCTCAGGATGTCGAGAACATAGACCCCGGCGACCACCAGGAGTGTCAGGGCGAGGCCGAACCAGGTGATGGCATAGCCCAGGTGATTGTTGGCGAGCCGTGCCTGCGGCTCCTCAGGCTCGGGGAAGGTGCTCGTGGCGGCGGCGGGCAGCAATTGCACGACATAGGGAAACGGCTTCAGCCCGTCTGCCAGGCCGCTCGCCGCCTGCATGGCCGGGACGTCCCACCAGTACCAGAGATTGGCCTTGTCGTCGTTGTCGGGGTCGAACATCGCCCGGCCGCGCGGATAGGTGCGGATCACACCGTCGATCTCGACCGTGCCCGCCGGCCTGTCGCAGTCCGTGAGCTGCCCAGGAATGCGGCCGCGGTCCACGATCACCGCGAAGCCGTCCGCCGACTGGGCGGGGGTGATGACCGTCCAGCCCTGCCCGCCCTGGAATGTGGCGATCATCTTCTTCCAGCGCTCGTGGTTGTAGGTGCCGGGGAACTTCACCCGCACGAACTCCATGTCGCGGCCCTCCGCGGCCATCCGGGCGGCGGTGGCGAGATCGATGGGGGCTGCCGCGGCGTTGGCGGCAAGCTGCGCCAGAAGCGCCTCCTTCCACTGCAGCCGCTGCACCTGCCAGATGCCGAGCGTCACCAGGATGGCGGTGCCGACGAGTGTGGCGAGAAGAACAGGCCAGATGCGGGGCGTCCGCTCTCCTGCTGTCATGGCTGGTGCCGCCCTTCATGTGCGCCGGTATTCCATTGCTGGTTGATCAGCATGCCCTTGGCCGGGCGGAGCAGCGCCAGCGGCAACAGCACGAGGAGCGGAATGGCGATCAGCGCATGCACCCAGTAGGGCGGGCTCCAGGCGACCTCGATGCCGAGCATCGAGCCCACGCCCACGACGCAGACGAACAGCATGACGAACCAGGCGGCACCATCGCCGCCGTCGGCGAATTCATAGGAGAGCCCGCAGCTCGAACAGCCCTTCGCCACGTTCAGGTAGCCATCGAACAGGTTGCCCCGGCCGCAGCGCGGGCATCTGCCCGCGATCCCGGTCGAGACGGGCGAGAGGTCGGGATAGTAGTTCTCTGTCATCGCGGTCCCTCAAAAGCGGCGAGGCCGCAGCGGCGGTCCGATGCGGCCTCGCTCATGGGTGGGATCGATCCGTCAGTGGCCCGGGATGACCGCGCCGTGCGAGCCCCAGACATAGATCGAGGCGAACAGGAACAGCCACACCACGTCGACGAAGTGCCAGTACCAGGCGGCGGCCTCGAAGCCGAAGTGCTTCTGCGGCGTGAAGTGCCCCTTGTAGGCGCGGATCAGGCAGACGATCAGGAAGATCGTGCCGACCAGCACGTGGAAGCCGTGGAAGCCCGTGGCCATGAAGAAGGTCGAGCCATAGATGTTGCCGCCATCGTCGCGGCTGAAGGCGAAGGCCGCATGCATGTACTCATAGGCCTGGACGATGGTGAACAGCACGCCGAGCGCCACCGTGGCCCACAGGCCGTTCTTCAGGCCCTGGCGGTCGTTGTTGAGCAGCGCGTGGTGCGCCCAGGTGATGGTGGTGCCGGAGGTCAAGAGGATCAGCGTGTTGATCAGCGGCAGGTGCCACGGGTCGAAGACCACCACGTCCTTGGGCGGCCAGACGCCGCCGGTCGCCGTCACGCGCGAGGCCTGGATCGCCTCGCCGGTGAACAGGCTGGCATCGAAGAAGGCCCAGAACCAGGCGACGAAGAACATCACCTCGGAGGCGATGAACAGGATCATGCCGTAGCGCAGGTGCAGGCTGACGACCGGCGTGTGGTCGCCCTTCTGGCCCT
>JADCDC010000096.1 GCA_020252385.1 Aestuariivirga sp. | reverse complement strand
TGAGCTTCTGGAGGATGGCCGAGACATGCGCCTTGATGGTTGCCTCGGAGACGTTCAGCTCATAGGCGATCTGCTTGTTGAGGAGGCCTTCCTTCAGCATCATCAGGACGCGGATCTGCTGGGCGGTGAGGGTTGCGACGCGGCGCGCGATCTCCTCGCCCTCCTTGTCGGCGGCGGAGGCTTGAGCATAGCCGTCGGGCGCCCAGATGTCGCCCTTCAGCACGGCATTGACGGCGGCGATGATGGTGTCGATGCCGGCGGTCTTGGGGATGAAGCCCGAGGCGTTGAGGTTCAGGGCCTTCTGCACGAGGCCCTGGTCATCCGCCGCGGTGATGAGGGCGACGGGGACGTTGGGATATTGCGCGCGGAGATAGATCAGCCCCGAGAGGCCCTGCACGCCCGGCATGCGGAGATCGAGCAGGATCAGGTCGAACTCGTCGTCCTTGTCGAGGATGGCGGTGGCGGCATCGAGCGAGCCCGCCAGCGTCACCACGGCATTGGCGATGCCGCCCGAGACGGCCTGCTTCAGCGCCTCGCGGAACAGCGGGTGGTCGTCGACGATCAGGATGCGGGTGGTGGCCATTATTCGATGACCTTTCCGGACGCTTCGAGCGAGCGCTTGCGGGCGAGGAAGGTGCGGCGCATCCAGGGCACGTCGGGTGCGGCCCAGTTGGGGGGGAGGCCCACCACCATGTCGAAGAAGGCGATGGCGTTGGCGGGGTTCTCGGCGACGTTCTCGCGGAAGGAGTCCCAGAAGCGGGGATCGTCCGCCACCCCCGATTCGCTGGGCTCGGCATCGCCCATCTCGCCCAGCACGGCGGCGGCGACGGAGAGGCAGAAGCTGGTATAGGCATAGCCCTCGGGCCAGCGCTTCAACCGGTGGTCGATGGCCTCGGGCAGGGCCGGAAGGCCAAGCTCGGTCGGCACGATGGCGGTGATGGGGCGGGCGGCCAGGAGCTCCTTCAGCATCATGCCGGCGGCGAACAGGGTGAAGTCCCGCCGGTCGACGTCGGCCAGATGCTTGCTCTGGTCGAAGGCCTGGCGCCAGCGCGAGAAGGCCTCGGCCAGGGCCGCATGGTCAACCTCGGCGGCAAGCCCCGTGCCCTTGAACAGGAGCTCGATGTTCTTCTCGAAGCTCCACAGGATCGTGCGGAAGCGCCGCGCCTCATGGCTGAGGTCGTCGACCTTGCGGACTTCGGTCTTGAGGGGCGTCAGCATGGCCACATTGTAGCCCTCGCGGGGTTGCAATCAACGCGGAAATGCCATCTGTCCCTAAAGGGTTGCAAATTGTAGCAATTCGGGGCCACAAGGGCCCCGGAAAGGGGATTTGCCAATGCCGTCGTCGATGTCGAGCGACCTCAAGTCGGGCTCGCTGGTCTATCATTCCGAACCGAGGCCCGGGAAGCTCGAGATCCGCGCCACCAAGCCCTTGGGCAACCAACGCGACATGGCGCTGGCCTATTCGCCGGGGGTGGCCGCCGTGTCCGAGGCGATCCACGCCGATCCCTCCCTCGTCTCGAAATACACGAGCAGGGCCAATCTGGTGGGTGTCGTCACCAACGGAACGGCGGTGCTCGGGCTCGGCAACATCGGACCGCTGGCGGCCAAGCCCGTGATGGAGGGCAAGGCGGTACTGTTCAAGAAATTCGCCGACATCGACGTCTTCGACATCGAACTCGCCGAAACCTCGGTCGAGGGCATGGTGGCGACGGTGGCAGCACTCGAGCCCACCTTCGGCGGCATCAACCTTGAGGACATCAAGGCGCCCGAGTGCTTCGAGATCGAGGAGCAGCTCAGGAGCCGGATGAACATCCCCGTCTTCCACGACGACCAGCACGGCACCGCGGTGATCGTGGGCGCCGCCGTCACCAATGCGCTGATGCTGGCGGGCAAGGACATCGCGAAGGTGAAGATCGTGGCGAGCGGAGCCGGGGCGGCGGCCTTGGCCTGCCTTAACCAGCTGGTGAGCCTCGGGGCCGACCGCGCCAACATCTGGGTCACCGACCTCGAGGGCGTGGTCTACAAGGGCCGCGACAAGCTGATGGACCGCTGGAAGGCGGTGTTCGCGCAGGACACC
This sequence comes from Aestuariivirga sp., assembly GCA_020252385.1. GTDB lineage: Bacteria > Pseudomonadota > Alphaproteobacteria > Rhizobiales > Aestuariivirgaceae > Aestuariivirga. The sequence continues at coordinate 2,180 of JADCDC010000096.1, read as the reverse complement.
GCGGCGCGCTCTTTGGCCGAGGTGATCGGCGGGGCGGACATCTTCCTCGGGCTTTCGGCCGGCGGCGTGCTGAAGCCGGAACTCCTGAAGCAGATGGCCAAGGACCCGCTGATCCTGGCGCTCGCCAACCCGACCCCTGAGATCATGCCGGAGGAGGCGATGGCCATCCGCCCCGACGCCATGATCTGCACCGGGCGTTCGGACTACCCGAACCAGGTGAACAACGTGCTGTGCTTTCCCTATATCTTCCGTGGCGCCCTGGACGTTGGCGCCTCCACCATCAACGAGGCGATGAAGCAGGCGGCGGTGAACGCCATCGCCGGGCTTGCCCGCGAGACGCCGTCGGATGTGGTGGCACGCGCCTATGGCGGGGAGGCGAGGCTGTTCGGCAAGGAGTCGCTCATTCCCGCACCCTTCGACCCCCGCCTGATCCTGCGCGTGGCGCCGGCGGTTGCAAGGGCGGCGATGGAGAGCGGTGTGGCGACACGGCCCATCGCCGATCTCGAGGCCTATGCGGAGAAGCTGCAGCGCTTCGTGTTCCGCTCGGGCTTCGTGATGCGGCAGATCTTCGCCGCTGCCCGGAAGGCGCCGAAGCGCGTGATCTATGCCGATGGCGAGGACGAGCGCGTGCTGCGCGCCGCCGAAGTGGTGCTGGAGGAGGGGATCGCCAAGCCCATCCTGATCGGGCGCCCGGCGGTGATCGAGACGAGGCTCAAGCGCTACGGCCTCACCATCAGGCCCGGGCAGGACTTCGACATCGTGAACCCCGAGGACGACCCGCGCTACCGCGACTATGTGGCAAGCTACGTCGAGATCGCCGGACGGCGCGGCATCACGCCCGATGCGGCGCGGACACTGGTCCGGACCTCGACCACCGTGATCGCCGCCCTGGCGCTCAGGCGCGGCGAGGCGGACGCGATGATCTGCGGCCTGGAGGGCCGCTTCCGCGGCAAGCTCCGCCACATCCGCGACATCATCGGCATCGCACCGGGCATGCGCGAACTTGCGGCGATGAGCCTGATGATCACGTCGCGCGGCGTCACCTTCCTCACCGACACGCATGTGCAGGCGGATCCTTCGGCGGAAGCCATCGCCGATACCGTCGCCATGTGTGCCGCGCATGTGCAGCGCTTCGGGATCGCGCCCCGGGTGGCGCTGGTGGCGCATTCGGATTTCGGCGATTTCGACACGCCGGTGTCGGTGAAGATGCGCAAGGCGCTGGCCCTCATCCACGAGCGTGCACCCGGCCTCGAGATCGATGGCGAGATGCAGGCCGACACCGCGCTGATCGAGGCGGTGCGGCAGCGGAAGCTTCCCTCCTCGCCGCTCAAGGGAGAGGCCAATCTCCTGGTGATGCCGGATCTCACCTCCGCCAACGTCGCCTACCAGGTGCTGAAGGTGTTCGGCGATGCGCTGCCCGTGGGGCCGATCCTGCTCGGCACCGCTCTGCCGGCGCATATCCTGACGGGCTCCGTCACCTCCCGCGGTGTCGTCAACATGACGGCGATTGCCGTTGCCGAGGCAGCGACGCGGGCGAGGCCGTGATGATGCGTCCTGGAAGTCATTCCTCGCCCCCACGCATGTGGGGGAGAGGGCAGGGTGAGGGGGTGGCTGCCGCGAGTACCGCGTTACGCAGTTTTCACGCTGACGGACCCCCTCACCCCTCCCTCTCCCCCACCTACGTGGGGGCGAGGGGGAAGAATGGAGGGCGGGGATGACAGCGAAGACCTATCTCATCGGCGTTGACACCGGAGGCACCTATACGGATGCGGCGGTGATCGAGGCGCGGGGGCACAGGGTGGTCGCCTCGGCCAAGTCCATCACCACCAAGGGCGATCTCTCGATCGGCGTCACGGGCGCCATCACGGCGGCGGTGGCGAAGCTGCCGGAGGGGCTGGCGCCGAAGGACATCGCGCTCGTCTCCGTCTCGACCACGCTCGCCACCAATGCGGTGGTGGAGGGGCATGGCTCGGCGGTGGGCGTGATCCTCATCGGCTTCGACCAGGCGATGGCGGAGCGGACGGGGATCGCCAGGGCCTTCCCCGGCATGCCCATCGCCATGATCGCCGGCGGGCACGACCACAATGGGGACGAGGCGAAGCCGCTCGACGCCGGGGCGCTGGCCACGGCCATTGCGGCGATGCCGGTCGATGCCTTCGCCATCGCCTCTGCCTTCGCGG
>JADCDC010000095.1 GCA_020252385.1 Aestuariivirga sp. | reverse complement strand
CCGACCACTTTCCGACCCCCTCGCGGGGCGGGACCTTCAGGGCAACCGACCCTAACTCCCATCATGATACCATAATGCGATACATCTCCCGATTCATTGCATTCGGTTTTTCCGTTATGTTAAGAACGGCAACGCATTTGACGCCGCCTTAGACAGCCTCGGAACCCCTCCAGGGAGCTCGCCGTGCTTGAGGACCATCACCATCTGCTTGCGGAGTATTCGGCCGTCCAGCAGGCGCTGTCCGAACTGGCTGCCATCTACAACGACGCACCCATCGGCATGGCGGTCATCGGCACGGACTTCCGCTTCCAGCGCATCAATGCCCGCCTCGCGGAGATGAACGGCGCTCCGGTCGAGGCACATATTGGCCGAACGATCAGGGAAGTCGTCCCCGCCCTCGCCGACATTGGCGAGGGCCTCGTGCGCAAGATCGCCGAGACACGCGAATCGATCCTGAACCTCGAGGTCGAGGGAGAAACAGCGGCAAAGCCAGGTGTCATTCGAAGCTTCATCGAGCACTGGTCGCCGGTGTTCGGTGCCAACGATGCCGTGGTGGCCGTCAACGTCGTCGTCGAGGAGGTGACGGCCCAGAAGCGGGCGGAAGAACGCCTGAGGCAAAGCGAGCGGCGCCTGTCCACCGCGCTGCGCGCGGGCCAGCTTGGCGTGTTCGAGTACAACTACCAACCGTCCCCCTCCCACTACTGGGACAAGACGGTGCGCCAGATCTGGGGCGTGGGTCCGAGCGACGTCGTCACCGACGCGTTCTTCTGGTCAACGCTTCATCCCGAGGATGAGGCCAGGGTGCGCCTTACCTTCGCGCGTTCCGAGGACCCGGCCGGGTCACGCCGCTATGACGCCGAGTACCGGATCTTCCGGCGCGGCGACAATGCGCTGCGCTGGGTCAAGGTGGCCTCGGACATGTTCTTCGATGGCAATGATCCGGTCAGGCTGATCGGCACCATCCAGGACATCACCGACAGGAAACAGACGGAGGAGCAGGCGCTTCTTCTCATGCGTGAGGTCAATCATCGCTCCAAGAACCTTCTGGCCGTGGTGCAGTCGATCGCGCACCAGATGGCGCGCGGTGCTGATCCCGAAACCTTCGCCTCGGGCTTTGCGGAGCGGCTCGCGGGGCTTGCCTCCTGTCAGGACCTCCTGGTGCGCAGCCACTGGCAGGGCGTTGACCTCGCCGCGTTGATCGCGGGCCAGCTTGCCCACTACAAGCACCTCATCGGCACGCGAATCCACCTTGCGGGAGAGCCGTTGCGCATATCCGCCAACACTGCGCAGTCTCTCGGCATGGCGCTTCATGAACTCGCCACCAATGCCGCCAAGTACGGTGCCCTGTCGGTTGCCGGCGGGGAGGTGAGGATCGGCTGGGCGGCATCCGCCGCCGATGATGCGTTCAGCATCAGCTGGACGGAACGCGGGGGACCGCCCGTCGCCGTGCCCGATCACAGGGGACTCGGGTCCCAGATCATCACGCGGCTGCTCGAGCGCTCGATTGGCGGGTCGGTGGTCCTCGATTTCGACCCATCGGGGCTGCGCTGGTCGGCGCGCGCAAAGGCATCGGCCGTTCTCGAGGCGAAAAGGCTCGAAGCCGCCGCCAAAGATTGAGTCTCGGCGGTTGTAATCCATTGCAGCAAAGCTATTGTCGGCCTCCATTTTCGAGTCTTCGCAGGGGGGCGGGCGGATGTCGGACGAGGAAGGCGGCGGGCATTACGTCCGATATGAGCCGCATGAGAAGGCGCCGCATCTGCTTGCGGCGGGGATGGCAGCGCAGACGGTGGTGCTGATCCTGGCGGGCATCATGCTGACGCCGCTGGTCATCGCGCGCGGCGCCGGCCTCAACGAGTCCGATACCTCATGGCTGGTCTTCGCCGCGCTGGTGGCGGCAGGTGTCTCGACCTGGCTCCAGCTCCTGACCAAGGGGCCCGTCGGAGCGGGCTACACGCTCTTCGTCGGCTCGAACGTCGCCTTCGTGGCGGTCGCGGTGACGGCCCTGCAGCAGGGCGGATTGGCTCAACTCGGTGTGCTTGGCGCGCTCGGCGCGCTCAGCACCTTCGCCTTCACCCGCTGGCTGCCCGTCCTCCGCCGCATCCTGACGCCCGCCGTGGGCGGCACGGTGCTGATGCTGATGGCGATGAGCGTCGGGCCCGTGATCTGGAAGATGTTGCTCCGCCCTCCCGCGGGTGCCGAGCTCTCCGCCGGGGATGGACTGGTCTTCGTGGTGACGCTCGTCACCATCACGCTCATCCTGCTGTTCACCAAGGGCATGCTGCGGCTGTGGGCGGCACTGATCGGCGTGATCACCGGCACCGCTGTCGCCGCCGCCATCGGCCATCTCGATGTCTCGAAGGTCATGACCGCGCCCTGGATCGGCCTTCCGGGGCGGAGCTGGCCCGGACTGACGGTGAGCTGGGACATCCACTTCTGGAGCCTGCTTCCGGCTTTCGTGCTGATCAGCCTCGTGGGCTGCATGGAGACCTATGCCGACAGCATCTCCGTGCAGCGCATCGCCCACCGCAGGAAGCGGCCGATCGATTTCCGTGCCGTGCAGGGCGCCATCAACGCCGATGGCGTGGGCAGCGTCTTCGCAGGCCTGCTGGGCACCGTGCCGAACACCGTCTATTCGACCTCGGTCGCGGTTGGCGAGATCACCGGTGTTGCAGCGCGCCGGGTTGGCGCATGGGGAGGTCTGTTCCTGCTGCTCGTCGCCTTCTCGCCGAAGATCGCCGCTGCGGTCGCCGCCGTGCCGAGTCAGGTGGCCGGCGCCTACATCCTGATCCTCGTCGTCCTGATCTTCGGCCATGGTGTCCGCCTCGTGACGGAGGACGGAATGGGCTTCGAGACGGGGCT
>JADCDC010000094.1 GCA_020252385.1 Aestuariivirga sp. | reverse complement strand
GGGGCTGCCGCGATCGCCGCCGGCATCGCCTATTTCGGCTTCCAGCAGATCGCCATCATTCTGTGGGGCGATGCCCTGCCGCAGCCCCCGGCCGCAGGGCCCCTCGAATGGGCGCTGATCGTGCTGGCACTGCTCTCCTTCGGGCTCGTGGCCGTGGCGCAGGCGCTGTTCCCGCTGTGGGCGCACCACCCGGCGACGGCGGGCCTGCGCGTGCACCTCGCCAACGGCCTCTACCTCAATGCGCTGTTCGACCGCCTGACCGGCGGCTTCCGGACCACGACCTCTGCCTGACACAGAAACCAACGCCTTGCTGGAGACACCCATGTTCATGAAGCATCCGCAGATCGCGCCGGCGCGCGTGTCCGACCTGCTCAAGGCCGCGGAACAGGCAGCGCGCTCCATTCCGCCCGCCTTCCCGCTCTCGGCGACGGTTGCCGTCAACCCCTTCCTTGGGCAGACCGGCCTCGACCTTGCCACCGCCTCCGCGCTCCTCGGGCGGGTGGCCGGCATCAGGCTGACGCGGGAGCGCGCCGACTACCGCGCCGCCATCGCTTCGGGCGCCATCAGCGAGGAGGACCTCGCAGGCGCACTGGCCGCCAGCGCCGCGCCGCTGAAGCCCCGCGACCTCGCCTCGCTCAAGGCCGAGAGCGCCAAGGAGAGTGCTGCGCCTACGGCCCTTCCCACCATCGCAGCGCTGGCGGGCAAGGCGACGGGCATCGACTGGACCTCGGTCATCGCCAAGAGCTTCGGCCTGTGGGCGGCGGGCCATTTCGACCGCGGCCAGGCGCTGTGGTCGCCCGCCCCCGGCAAGACTGCCTTTGCCGCCTGGCGCGACTGGGCGGTGCATGACCTGACGCCTGAGATCGCCGGCCTCAAGGGCTTCTGCGCCCATGTGGCGGAAGCCCCCGACACGCCTGAGCGCGCCATCCTGCGCGCCGCCGAGCGCCTTGGCATCACCGCGGAGGCGGCGGAGACGGTGTTCCACCGCCTGCTGATCGACCTTGGCGGCTGGGCGCAGCATGCGCGCTGGCTGCTGTGGGAGGCGGAACTCAAGGGCGCGGCCGACGCGACCATCTCCGACCTGCTGGCGATCCGGCTGATCTTCGAGGAGGCGGTCTTCGCCCATGTGCCTGCCATCGCACCCGCCTGGGCCGAGACGCTGTCCCAGCATGAGCGCAAGGTGGAAGCGACTCCTTCGCAGGTGGTGGACGCGATCCTGCAGGATGCGGCCGAGCGTGCCCACCAGAGGAAGCTCGCGGCCGGCCTCTCAGGCCCGCGCGGCGCTGCCGGCAGGCCCGCCCTACAGGCCGCCTTCTGCATCGATGTGCGCTCGGAGGTGTTCCGCCGCGCACTCGAAAGCGTCGACCCCGCGATCGAGACCATCGGCTTTGCCGGCTTCTTCGGCCTGCCGGTGGCGCACAGGCCGCACGGCACGGACCTGATCGAGCCGCATCTTCCGGTGCTGCTCAACCCGACGCTGACCACCACGGGCCATGCGAACCCCAAGGACGAACAGGCCACCCGCATCAGTGCGCGGGCGACGCGCGCCTGGGGCCGCTTCCGGCAGGCGGCCGTCTCCTCCTTCGCCTTCGTGGAGGCGGCGGGGCCCGCCTATGCGCTGAAGCTCGTCAAGGACGGGCTGGGCATGGGCCAGGGACGGGCTCCGGCGGAGCCCATGCCGCGCGTCGAGGGCGGGCTTTCGGCCGAGGCCAAGGCAGCAACCGCCGCCACCGTGCTGCGGGCGATGAGCATGACCACGGGCCACGCCAGGCTGGTGCTGCTGCTGGGCCATGGGGCGCATGTGACCAACAACCCGCATGAGAGCGCCTATCACTGCGGCGCCTGCGGCGGGCAGACGGGTGACGTCTCCGCGCGGCTGCTCGCACAGATCCTGAACGACCCCGAGGCGCGCGCCGGTCTTGCCGCCCACGGCATCAGCCTGCCCGAGGACACGCTGTTCGTGGCGGGCCAGCACGAGACGACTACCGACGCCGTGATCCTCCACGACGTGCCGGCAACGGCCACTCATGCCGGCGACATCGCCAAGGCACAGGAGTGGCTGGCGCAGGCCGGAAAGCTCGCCCGCGCCGAGCGCGCGCAGAGGCTTCCGGGCGCCACCGCCGCCTCGATCGAGGAGCGGGCACGGAACTGGGCGGAGGTGAGGCCCGAATGGGCGCTCGCCGGATGCGCCGCCTTCATCGCGGCACCACGGCCTGCGACGGCGGGCGTGGACCTCGGCGGGCGCGCCTTCCTGCACAGCTACGACTGGCGGGCCGACAAGGGCTTCGGCACGCTCGAACTCATCATCACCGCGCCCGTGGTGGTGGCGAGCTGGATCAGCCTCCAGTACTACGGCTCATCGCTCGCGCCCGACACCTTCGGCGGCAGCAACAAGCTGATCCACAATGTGGTGGGCGGCATTGGCGTGCTGCAGGGCAATGGCGGCACGCTGCGCCCGGGGCTGCCCTGGCAGGCGGTGCATGACGGCGAGCGCCTGGCGCACGAACCGCTCAGGCTTTCCGTGATGATCGAGGCGCCTGCAGAGGCCATCACCGAGGTGCTGGCGAAGCACGTTGGCGTGCGGGCGCTGTTCGACAATGGCTGGCTCTCGCTCTTCACGCTCGAGGACGGGCGGGTGAGCCAGCGCTACCGCCCCGGCCTGCAATGGGAAGCGGTGCAGCCGGGCGGCGCGAAGCAGGCCGCGTGACGGGACAAGAAAAAAGGCCGCTCCCGCGAGCGGCCTTTTCCGTGAGATGCGCCTGGAGGCGTCCCGATCGTGGCGTCAGCTCCGCGCGAAGGCGGAGGCTGCGATCCTGTTCAAGCCCGTTCCAGACACAGTGAACTCACTCGACATCGGATCACCTCCTTTCGTTGTTGACACTGGCAGACAAGGTGAGGTCTTGCCGAACTTTCGTCAAGCGGGCAAATTCGCCTGCATGACATCCGCCGACATCCTGATCACCAATGCACGCGTCATCACCATGGACCCCGCACGGCCCTTCGCAGAGGCAGTGGCGATCGGCGGCAACCGCATTCTCCGCATCGGCACGCGGGACGACGTCCTCGGGCTGAAGGCCCGCCACTCCAAAGTGATCGATGCGGGGATGAAGACGGTGATGCCGGGAATCATCGAGGGGCATGTGCATCTGTTCGGAGGTGCCGTCGAACTCGACACGCTGATGCTGAACGGGATCGAGGGCTTCGAGGCCATCGCCAGCAAGGTGGCGGCCTACCGCAAGGAGCGGCCGGGCGAACGGGTGCTGCTCGCCACCGGCATCTCGCACAATGCCTTCGGCGAGCCGATGACGCGGCAGATCCTCGACCGCATCGTCAACGACATTCCCTTCATCGCCTTCTGCTTCGACCACCACACCATGTGGGCCAACACCCGCGCACTCGAAGCCGCGGGGATCATGCAGGGACGCGCCCTTCCGACCGGCAACGAGATCGTGCTCGACGAGCACGGGATCGCCACGGGCGAACTGCGCGAGCCCGCAGCCTACATGCTGGCCCAGGCGCTGACGCCGACCGGGGGCCGCGAGTGGCTCGGCATGACCACGGGCGAGAACCCGGTGCCGCCCGCGACGCCGGAGCAGCGCGCGCTCGACATGCGCTATTTCAAGCAGGGCATCGCGCATGCGGCCTCGCTCGGCATCACCTCGATGCACAACATGGACGGCAACTGGTATCAGCTCGAACTGCTCGAGGCGCTGCGCGAGGCGGGCGAACTCGATTGCCGGGTCGAGATCCCGTTCCATCACAAGAACACCTTCGAGAATGCGCGCGTCGAGGAGGCGGCCGAGATGCGCGCCCGCTATGGCCGCCACCGGCCAGGCGGCGACATGCTGCACTCGGACCGGGTGAAGATCTTCATCGACGGCGTGCTCGAGACCTATACCGCGCTGATGCTCGAGGGCTATCCCGACCAGCCGGAGAACATGGGCGCTCCCCTGTTCACGGCGGAAGACTTCACCGAGATCATCACCCGCGCCGACCGCCACGGGCTGCAGATTGCGACCCATGCGATCGGCGATGGCGGTGTCAGGCGCACGCTCGATGCATATGAGGCGGCGGCCAGGGCCAATGGCCGGCGCGACTCGCGACACAGGATCGAGCACATCGAGATGATCGACCCCGCCGATATCCCGCGCCTTCGGGAACTGGGCGTCATCGCCTCGTTGCAGCCGATCGCGGGTGTGGGCGTACCGGGCAATCCGCATGAACCCATCCTCTCACGCGTGGGCGACAAGCTGCCCTGGGCCTATGCCTGGCAGACGCTGCGCGAGACGGGTGCGGTGATCGCCTTCTCATCCGACTGGCCGGTCGCACCCTTGAGCCCCTTCCTTGGCATGCAGGCGGCGATGACCGCGGTGCCGATGTGCGCCGACTGCCCGCCCCAGGCGCAGAGCCTGATGGACACGCTCCACGCCTTCACCGCGGCGGGCGCCTACACGGAGTTCATGGAGCATGCAAAGGGCACGCTGAAGGAAGGCTTCCTCGCCGACGTCGTGGTGCTCGACGCCGACATGGAGCAGACGCCCAAGAACCAGATCGTCAACGTGCGGCCGCAGGTGACGATCTGCGACGGGCGGGTGACCTTCGAGGCCTAGAACCTGATCCGCGCCAGGAGCGGCAGGTGATCGGAGCCGGCGTCCTTGCCAAGCGTGATCTCCGCCGAGGCGCCGGTTGAAACAAGCACATGGTCGATGGGCAGCACGGGCACGGACCCGAGGCCCGGAAGCGTCCTCTTGAGCGTGAAGCGGAGCCCCGGTGCGACGACCGTGCCGGAGGCTGCGGCGAGGCGCGCCACGGCAGCGCTCCAGGGTGCGGCGTTGAAGTCGCCCGCGATCACCACGGGCGCTGGCAGTGCTGCGAGCACGGGGATGAAGGCCGCCACCTGCTGCGCCTGGCCGTGGGGCCAGGGCCAGTGCAGATGGAGGCTCGCCACGCTGACCTCCCGTTGGCCAAGATCGATGCGCGCCCAGGCGAGGCCAGCGCCCGCCTTGCAATGCTTCGCCGTGAAGCGATGCCGGCTCAGCACCGCAACGCCGCCGACGCCAGAGAAGGGGCAGGACAGCTGGTAAGGGTAGGCTTGCTGTATCTGCTCGAGGATGACGGAGGTGTTGGGCGACACTTCCTGCAGCGTGACCACATCCGGCCGCAGGGTTTGGACCTCCGCGATGATCGCCTGGGGCGTGGCATTGTCGAAGCGGGTGTTGAACTGGAGGAGCGTGACGTCGGCCTCAGGCACAGGCTCGACGCGCTGCAGTGCGGGTCCCGTCATGGCGAGGGCGGCGGCCGCCACGAGCAAAACCGGCAGGGCCGCAGCCCAGTCACGCCGGAGGAGAAGAAGGACAGCGCAGGCGCCGAGCAGCACGGCCATGTGCAGACGGAAGTGCGAGAGCGAATCGAAGAACGGATGGACGGACTGCGCGAAGGACAGAAGCGCCAACGCCGCGACGCCGGCAATGGCCGAGTGCAGCACCCGATCAAACACGCGTCCCATTCAGCTGCCGTCTCCCCTCGCGCGGGGGGACGCTCCGTCGGGATTATGTCGATTTGAGGTTTCCCGTTGCGGTGATCAGCCCTGCGAGAGCCGCAAGAACCTCAGGGGCAGCACGAGTGCGGCCAGCACGATCCCCGCTCCGTAGCCTGCCCAGACCCCGAGCGGCCCAACTCCCGCGGCGATGCCGATGCCCCAGGCCAGCGGCAGGGCGAACAGCCAGTAGCACGCCAGCGTGAAGGCGGTGGGCCAGTTGAAATCCGCGGCTCCCCGCAGCGCGCCCAGCGCGGTGGACTGGATGCCATCGAAGATCTGGATCACGGCGACCGCCACGAACATCGCCGCGGCCAGCCCAACCACCTCGGCGTCGTCCGAAAGCGCCGCCGCGACGGGCCGACCCAGCAGCATAAGCCCCACCGTCACCACACCCATCCAGGCCGTCACCGCGCCGATGGCCGCAGTCGCGATCGGGCGCAG
>JADCDC010000093.1 GCA_020252385.1 Aestuariivirga sp. | reverse complement strand
CACCTCCTTCGGCGACGACATCGACCGGCCGCTCCTCAAGTCCGACGGGTCCTATACCTATTTCGCGTCCGACGTCGCCTACAGCCGCAACAAGATCGCCCGGGGCTATGACGAACTGATCTATGTGCTGGGGGCCGACCATGGCGGCTATGTGAAGCGCCTCGAGGCGGTTGCCCAGGCCTTCGCCGGGAACCGCGAGGTGGCGGTGATCTGCCGCCTGTGCCAGCTGGTGAAGCTCTATCGCGGCGGAGAGCCGGTGCGCATGTCGAAGCGGGCCGGCGAATTCGTGACGCTCCGCGACGTGGTGGACGAGGTCGGACCCGACGTCGTGCGCTTCATGATGCTGTTCCGCAAGAACGAGGCCCCGCTGGACTTCGACTTCGCCAAGGTGACGGAGCAGTCGAAGGACAACCCGGTCTTCTACGTGCAATACGCTCATGCCCGGACGTGCTCGGTGCTGCGCAATGCGGCGGAGGAGGGCTTCCTCCCGGCCCAGACCCCCGACTTCGCCTTGCTTACCGATGAGGCGGAGCTTGGGCTGGCGCGCCGCATCGCCGAATTCCCGCGCCTCCTCGAAGCTGCAGCCGCTGCCCATGAGCCCCACAGGGTGGCTTTCTATCTTTTTGAGCTTGCTGGTGAATTCCACGCACTCTGGAACAGGGGCAAAGACTCGCCGCAATTAAGATTTATTTTGAAGGAAGACGGTAATCTGACCACAACACGTCTCGCCTTCCTGCGGGCGATTAGATATGTTCTGGCGAATGGCCTTCGGATCCTTGGGGTGAGGCCCGCCGAAGAGATGTAGAGGCGATAAGGTCATATGGATCAAAATTCGACCAACGGCCCAGGGCCGGACAAGCGGAACTGGCGTGAACGCCTCGGCATCGGGGCGAAGGAGATGCCGAAATTGTCCGACGAGTTCCGTGACGGGTCCATGAAGGGTGAGCCGGAGGCTGCCGCAGCACCTCGCGGTGCGCAGCCGGTGACGAAGCCTGCGCCCATGGCGCCGCGCGCGCCGAAGCCTGCGTCCGGCGCCACGGCGGAGCCCGCCCCGCCGCCGCAGCCCGCGCCAACCTCGCGCGCCACGCCGCGCATGCCCGACAACGCCACCCAGGACGCCCTGGCGGAGAAGCTGCGCGCCCAGCGCGCCGCGGCAGAGCGCCTGGCCGAACAGCGCGTCCAGGCCGCGCGCGACCGTGCGGAAGGCAAGGTGCCCCCGCCCGAGCCGCCGCGCCAGCCCGCCGCCCAGGCGCCGCGCACCCCGCCGCCGCCCCCCAAGCCGCGCGCCCCGGTTCCCCCGCCGCCGCCCGGCCGCCCCAAGTTCAGCTTCGCCGAGGAACCGGCACCCACCGCCCGCGCCAGCGAGGCGCCGACCGCACGTCCGGGCCTGTCGCCCGGCGCGCCCCTGACGCCGCCCCGCCCCGCACTGGGCGGAGAGCGTGGCCAGCCGCCCTTCCTCAGGCCTTCGACCCCCCCCGGCATCGGCGCAAGCCGGCCTCAGACGCCTTACCGTCCGGTCGATCCCGCCGCCAACTATGGCGCCCCGCCGCGTCTCCAGCCGCCCCCGGCGCGCGGCGGCGGCTTCGGTGCGGAGGCACCGGCCCCCGGCTATGGCGGCCCGCGCAGCGCCCCGCGGCGCCCGCCCGCCCTCGATACGGGCTATCCGCGGGCACCCGAGCCCCGCGACTATCCCGAGGGCGATCAGGATGATGTCCGCCAGGCGCCGCGCCTCGGCCGCCCGACCCGTGGCCGCGCCCAGGATGACTTCGACGAGGTCTTCGAGGATGATGGCGCCGGCCGCCAGCGCGCCAGCGCGCGCGACTACCAGTCGGCCTATGGCGAATCCGAGGATGCCTTCACCGAGGACCACCGGCGCTCCAGCGGCCCGTGGCTCCTGCTGCTGGCGCTGCTGGCCGCGGCGCTGATCACCGGCGGCGTGGTCTGGTATTATAACTCCGGCATGGGCAATGTCGCGGGCACCGGCGATACACCCGCCGAGGTGCCGGTCGTCAACGCCCCGCCCGAGCCCCCGAAGGTGGATCCGGAGCCCCAGGCCGGCGGCGGCGAGCAGCCCGCGGCTCAACGCAAGCTGATATACGACCGGATCGTGGGCGAACAGGAAGTGCTGGGCGGCGCACAGATGCAGCCCACCGAGGAAATCCCGGTCGAGCCCGCCTCGGCTGGCGCGCCGCCGAGCGAAGTACCGGTGGTGCCCGAAGGCAACCCGATCCCCGCACCCGATGCCCAGATGCAGGGCACCGAGACGGAGGGCATGCCGACCGTCGACGAACCTCCGCCGCTGCCGCTGCCCCCCGCGGGCCAGGAGGGCAACCTTCGCAACAACAGCGGGCCGCGCATCGCCGCGACCTCGGCGGAGGTGGAACAGGGGGCCACGGCGCCACCTGCGCCACCCCTTCCGGCCGTGCCCGCGCCGCCCGCGCCGTCAACCTCGAGTGTCGCCCTTCTCCCGCCGCCCCCGGAAACAGCCACCGACGGGGCGGCTCTTGTTTCGGAGACAGCGGCAAGCGCAGAGCCCGCCGCCCGCATGGAGACGCAGCCTGAGCCGGAGTCCGGCACGGAGACTGTCGAGGCCGCCGAGCCCGCGCCGCCGCCCAAGAAAAAGCCTGCCGCCGCGAAGAAGCCGAAGCCGCCGGAAGACAACATGGAGAACCTCGGCTCCGAGCCGGTGGTGCTCGTGCCGCCGTCACAGCCCGTGAGCGATGATACGCAGACCGCCTCCAACACGCCGGTCGCTCCCGCGGTCGAGGCCGCACCCCCTGCCGAGAAGCGGCCGCGCTCGATCATGGACCTGTTCCGAGGCGCCGGCGGCAATGATGACCCGCCGCCCGAAACCGAACTCGCCGCCGTCGAGCAGGAAAAGCCCGCAAGGCCCGCGCGCCGCCAGCAGCAGACGCAGCAGGAGCAGCCGCAGCCCGAGACCCAGGCGCAGCAGCCCGTCACCGGCTCCGGTTTCGTGGTGCAGCTGGCGTCCTTCCGCAGTGAAGCCGAGGCGCGCAAGGAATATGGCCGGCTCAGCAGCCTCTATCCGCAAGTGGTGGGCGGCCTGCAGCAGCAGATCCGCCAGACCAGTGTTGGCGGCAGCACGCGCTACCAGCTGGGGCTTGGGCCTCTGCCCTCGCGCAGCGATGCGACGCGGGTGTGCAGCCAGCTGATCACAGCGGGCGAGAGCGACTGCATCGTGCGCGGCCGCTGAAGAGGCGGGCTATCCATCGATGGCACAACCGATCGGCGCCTTCATCGCAGGCTGCCAGGGACTGGCGCTCAGCCCTGAGGAGCGCGCCTTCTTCGCGCGCAGCAGTCCCTTCGGCCTCATCCTGTTCCGCCGCAATTGCCAGACGCCGGAACAGCTGAAGTCCCTGACCGATGACTTCCGCGCCGCGACCGGGCGCAGCAACGCTCCCGTCTTCATCGACCAGGAGGGCGGGCGCGTGCAGCGCCTCGGCCCTCCCAACAATGCCTGGCGGCCCTATCCGCCCGCCCGCGCCTATGGCGAGGCCTATGCCCGCGATCCGGTCGCAGCACTCCGCAGTGCGCGCAACGTGGGCCGCCTCATGGCGGAGGACCTGATCGCCGCCGGCATCACCGCCAATTGCGTGCCGGTCCTCGACGTGCCGCAGCCAGGCGCACATGAGATCATCGGCAGCCGCGCCTATTCGGACCGGGTCGAACTGATCATGGCGCTGGCCCGCGCCCATGTCGCGGGCTTCGCCGAGGGCGGCGTGCTGCCCGTCATCAAGCACATTCCGGGCCACGGCCGCGCCCGGGCCGACAGCCACCTCGAACTGCCCGTCGTCGAGGCGTCCCTGGCCGAGCTCGAAGCCGTGGACTTCCCGCCCTTCGCCGCCATGGCCGATGCACCGATGGCGATGACAGCTCATGTTGTCTATACAGCTCTGGACCGCTCCGCGCCGGCAACGCTCTCGCGCAAGGTGATCTCCACCATCATCCGCCGCCGGATCGGCTTCCAGGGCCTGCTGATGACCGATGACCTGTCGATGAAAGCGCTGTCTGGCAGCTATGGCGGGCGGACCCGGCAGGCGCTGGCCGCGGGCTGCGACGTGGTTCTCCACTGCAACGGCGAAATGGAGGAGATGGAAGAGGTGGCAGCGGCCGCCGACGTGCTGCGCGGCAAGGCGCTGGCACGGGCGAGGGCGGCGCTCAGGCTCCGCGGCAAGCCCCGGGCCTTCGACCGGAAACAGGCGCTCAAGGACCTGGATTTCTTGGCCTCCGGGTGATTCTGGGGATAAGTTGTGGCATGTGGGCGAATCACCCACCATCCCTTGGTATCAGGGAGGTGACCGAATGAGGATGATTCACGCGTGAGCGGCCAGCAAGACCCATCGAGCGACGGCACTGTGACGACCGGACCCTGGCCCGACGGCGAGGCGCCGCTCCGCGCACCCGCCGCCGCGGCGGACGCCACCGACCAGGGCATGCTGATCGTCGAGCTCGGCGGCTTCGAGGGGCCGCTCGACCTGCTGCTCGAACTGGCCCGCCACCACAAGGTGGACCTGAAGCAGATCTCGATCCTCAAGCTCGCCGAACAATATCT
>JADCDC010000092.1 GCA_020252385.1 Aestuariivirga sp. | reverse complement strand
CAAGCGCGGTGCTGGCGACGAGACCGTCGTTCTCATCCACGGCTTCGGCGGCGACCTTGACGGCTGGCTCTTCAACATCGACGCGCTGGGCGAGAAGGCCACCGTCTATGCGCTGGACCTGCCCGGCCACGGGCAGTCCTCGAAGAAGCTCGACCACCCGGGCCTCGGCGCCATGAAGAAGGCGCTCGCCGGTTTCATGGACAAGCTCGGCATCGGCAAGGCGCATCTCGTGGGCCATTCGATGGGCGGCGCCATCGCCATGCAGATGGCGGCGGACGACCCCGCCAAGGTCAAGTCGCTGACGCTGATCTGCTCGGCGGGCCTTGGCCCCGAGATCGGCAGCTACGTCGACGAGTTCGTGGCCGCACAGGGCCGCAAGGACCTGAAGCCGGCGCTCGAGAAGTTGTTCGCCGACAAGAGCCTGGTCAGCCGGCAGCTGGTCGACGACGTCCTGAAGTACAAGCGCCTCGATGGCGTGGAGCCGCTCCTCAAGTCTCTCGCCCAGGCGCTGTTCGGCGGCCAGAAGCAGCATGATGCGCCAGCCAAGGCGCTCGCCGGCAAGCTGCCGCCCACCCTGGTCGTGTGGGGCAAGCAGGACGAGATCATCCCCGCAGCCCATGCCAACGCCCTTCCGGGCGCCAAGGTGCATGTGCTCGAGGGGGCCGGACACATGGTCTACATGGAGAAGGCCGGCGACGTGAACAACCTGATCAAGGCCCACGTCGCCTCAGCATAAGTGGCGGCGCCCCAAGAGGGGCCAGAGAAAGGAGGCCAGCTGATCGAGATTGAGACTTCCGGCAGGATGGGATGGTGCGCCATGCATCACCCGCCGCTGCCGGACCAAGCAAAGATAACAAGATCAACATGGGAGAAAACGCACGATGTTTTCGATTCCGAAAAACGCAGTCTACACGCGCATCAGCCGCCGCAAGTTCCTTGAGTTGGGCGGCGGTGCGGCATCGGCCCTGGGCGTGGGCGGCATGACGCTGGGCCTCAGCTCCACCATCACCCGCAACAAGGTTCAGGCGGCCTCCTCGGATGACGCCAAGTGGAAGCAGTATGCGGGCTCCAAGCTCGTCTTCATGTCGGAGAACACGCCGCCGTCCTTCGCCATCCGTGACAACATCCAGGCCTTCACCGACAAGACGGGCATCGAAGTGACCATTCTGACGGACGACCTGCCGGTCGTGCAGCAGAAGGTTGGAATCGATCTCAGGGGCGGCAAGGCCGACTACGTGCTCAACTACGTCCAGGACAAGCCGATCGGCTCGCCCTTCGCCGACTTCTACGCCGACCTGACGCCGATGTTCGGCGACGAGACCCTGCCGCAGGACCCCGAGGGCTACGGCGACGACGCCTGGTTCACCAACTTCCTGTCAGCCTGCGGCCGCTTCTATGACAAGGACAAGATCATCGCGCTGCCCTATGACGCGGCGATCGCCTGCACCTTCTACCGTCAGGACCTGTTCGAGGCGAACTCCAAGGACTTCGAGGCCGAGTACGGCTATCGCCTGGAGTTCAACAAGGACTCGACCTGGCAGAACGTCATCGACATGGCGGCCTTCTTCAAGAAGGCCAAGGAAGCCGGCAAGGACGTGCCCTATGGCTACGCCCAGCACCAGGGTTCCTTCGCATGGACGACGCAGCTCGACATCCAGCGCTTCCTCTTCGCCAACGGCCGGTGGATGGACTGGAACATCGACGACGTCTATGGCTCCAAGGAGCCGGGCAAGACGAACTGGGGTGACGAATCCTCGATCGCGATGCTGACCAAGTTCAAGGAACTGGCGGACGTCTGCCATCCGGACAACCTGGCCAACGGCACGCTCGAGCTCAACACCGTGTACCAGGCCGGCAACATCGCGATGCAGACGCAGTATCACGAGTTCGCCGCCTCGATCGAGGACGAGAAGACCTCGCGCGCGGCCGGCGGCAAGACGGCCTACGCCCCCTGCCCGAAGGGCGATCCCAAGTGGATCAAGAACGGCGGGCAGGCGGTGAACGGCACGAACTGCGGCATCGGCGGCATCGGCATCAACGGCAATGCCTCCGACGACCTGAAGCGCGCGGCCTACATCTTCGCCATCTGGTCGGTGTCGCAGGACAACCAGTACAACGTCTTGAAGGGCCTCGGCGGTACGCCGACCCGCAAGTCCGTGCTGGAACGCGAGGACGTCAAGGCGGCCCAGCAGCGCCCGACCACCATGCCCAACGCGCTGACCTTCGACCCCGTCTACAACTTCGGCATCAAGGACCCGAACTTCGTGCTGGGTCCGAAGATCCCGAACGGCAACGAGTATCACTCGATCCTGGCGGCCGAAGTCCAGAAGTGTCTGTCGAACGAGCAGTCTCCCGACGAGGCCGCGAAGTCGATCCAGACGCAGCTCGACGAGCTGAACGGCGCGGGCTGAGGCTCAACCACAACGCCAAGAGAACCGGCGGCCGAAAGGCCGCCGGTACCTGAATGCGATGCAGCTCGCAGGGGAAGCCATGTCCAGTTCCAGCACCACGATCGACCGGCCGAATGGCCTCAATGGCGGAGCAAACCTGTTCCGCGTCAGGCAGATTCCGGACAATGTCGAATCGAAGCCCGTCTCCCATGTGGGGGACGAACCGCCATCGGTGAACCCTGCCGCATCCAAGGCCTATTACTTCTGGCTGATGATGCCGGCGATCCTCGTGCTTGCCTTCATCTCGATCTATCCGTTCTTCTGGATGATCTACATGAGCCTGCACGACGTGGACATCGGCAAGGTTGAATGGAACAATTTCGAGAACTTCACCAGGCTCGCGAGCGACACGCGCTTTCTGTCGGGCTGGTGGCTGCTGATCCAGTACAGCGTGATGTGCCTGACATTGCAGGTGGTGATCGGCGTCTTCCTCGCCGTGGCGCTCAATGGTTCGCGCTGGGAAAAAGTGCTCGTCACCACGCTGCTGATGCCCATGATGGTGGCGCCGCTGGTGGCCGGCATGGTCTGGTACTTCCTCTATAACGGCACCTTCGGCTGGTATCACTGGCTGTTCCAGAGCCTCGGCATCCTGGGGCCCAGGTCGATTCTCGCCAGCGCCGACACGGCGATGATCGGCCTCGTGCTGGTGGACGTGTGGCAGTGGACCCCGCTCATCACCCTCATCACGCTCGCAGGCCTGAAGCGCGTGCCGCAGGACCAGCTCGAGGCCAACATGGTGGACGGCGCCTCGCCGTTCCGCAACTTCGTGTCGGTGACGCTGCCCAACCTCTACCCCGTGCTGCTCATCGCCATCATGCTGCGTTTCATGGACAATTTCAGGTTCATCGACTCGATCCTGGTGTTGACCGGCGGCGGACCGGGCAACGCGACGAAGATCCTGCCGGTCTACCTCTTCGAGGTGTCGTTCAAGTTCTTCAAGCTCGGGCGGGGTGCGGCCATCGCGCTGCTCCTCCTCGTCGTCACCATCATCCTCGGCATGTTGCTGGTCCGCATTTTCGATCGCCAGCAGCCCAAGAAGGTTTAAGCCCATGGCCTCCCGCGAAGTCATCCAGTACGAGGGACCGCTCACCAAGGTGTTCAAGTGGTTCTCGGTGGTCTTCATCGCCTTCTACGTGGTGTGGACCATCCTGCCGATCTTCATCATGTTCATGTCGTCCTTCAAGGACCTGCTGGAAGCCTTCAAGCTTCCGGCGGTCGGCGACTGGGCGGGAGTGTCGGTCTTCTTCGAGTTCACGCCGACGACGAAGCATTATTATGAACTCTTCGCCAACCTTGGCTTCTCGACCTACCTGT
>JADCDC010000091.1 GCA_020252385.1 Aestuariivirga sp. | reverse complement strand
TGCTCTTCCGATCTCAGCGCCGAATGGCGGCCCGTCCTGCGGGCCACGACCGATGACCACGCCCTTGCGCGCGCCATCGACGAGGCGATCGCCCGCAAGCCCAAGGGCCACGACTTCGTCATCGACCGCCGCCGCAACAAGCCCGCCGTCGCCCGCCACATGAGCGTCACCGGCGGCTGAGCAGGGCTTCCCTGCGCCGAAGGCATAGCGCGGCCCCGCGAAAGCGCGCTACCCAGTCGGGCGATGGTCCGCCTTCCCCAAAACACGGCATTGCGCGCCGGGCTCTTCATGGTCCTCGCCATGGGTTCCTTCGTGGCCAATGACACGATCGTGAAGCTCGTCGGGGAAAGCCTGCCCGTTGGCGAGATCATCATGATCCGCGGCGCCATGGCGGCGCTGATCCTCCTCCTCATCTGCGCCTGGCAGGGCCTGCTGCCGGAACTGCCCCGCATCGGCCAGCCCAGCGTACTGCTCAGGAGCCTGTTCGACGTCATCGGCACCATCGCCTTCGTCACCGCGCTGATGCACATGCAGATCGCCAACCTCACCTCCGTCATGCAGGCGGTGCCGCTCGCTGTCGTGCTGCTCTCCATGGTCTTCCTCAAGGAGGAGGTGGGCTGGCGCCGGATGACGGCAATCGTCGGCGGTTTCATCGGTGTACTGATGATCGTCAAGCCGTCGGTGTCGAGCTTCAACGCCTACGAACTGCTCGCCCTGCTCATCGTCTTCGCGGTCGCCGTCAGGGACATCCTGACGAAGAAGATTCCGGCGCGCGTCCCGATCTTCGTGATCGCGCTCGGCAATGCCTGCTTCGTCACGCTGGGCGGGACAGCACTTGCCGTCTCGCAAGGCGTCGAATGGCCCGAACCATGGCAGATCGGGTTCCTGGCGCTCGCGGCCTGCTTCCTCTCGTCCGGCTATCTCTGCATGGTGGCGACGCTCCGCCTCGGCGACGTCACGGGCACGGCCCCGTTCCGCTATTCGGTCATGGTCTTCGCCATTCTCTCCGGCATACTGGTGTTCGGCGAGTTTCCTGACTTAATCGCCATCCTCGGCATGGGGCTGATCGTGGTGTGCGGCCTTTACGCAGCACACCGCGAAGCAATCCGCGCACGCGCCATCAGTGATAGCGCCAGAACGACAGCGCCGTGAGGCACACAGCCCACACGAGAATGCCACGCCGGACATGGACGGCTGGAATGCGCATCGCCACTTTGGCGGTGAAATAGCCGCCGATCACCGCCCCCGCCATCATGACGAGCGAGGGCGCCCAGCGGATCACCCCCGCCTGTGCAAAGATGGCGATCGAGATCAGCGTCATCAGCGTGATGGTGATGTTGCGGATGGCATTGGCCTGGTGGATCGTCATCTGGGAGAAGATCGAATAGATCGCGAACATCACGATCCCCATGCCAAGCCCGAAATAGCCGCCATAGACGAAGACGATGAATTCGAGCACGAAGGACAGCCACAGCCAGCGCGATCCGTCGAAAGCATAGTCGCGCTCCAGCTTCAGCTTGATCCAGGGACCGAGCGCGAAGGAGAGCGTGGCGAAGAGCAGAAGCCACGGAATGGCCAGCTGGAACGCCGCCTGCCCGGTGGCGATGAGGAGCCATGAGCCGATGACGCCGCCCGCCGCAGCGAGCACCAGCCGCGTCGGCAGATGCTTGCGCACCGATGAAAGCTGGTGGCGGTAGACCACGGTTCCCACCACATTGGCCGGCAGGACCGCCACGAAATTGGAGGCATTGGCCTCGATTTCCGTCATGCCGGCGGCAAGCAGCAGCGGAAATGTCATGAACCCCGCGCCTCCGGCCATCACATTGATGAAGCCCGCCAGCAGGCCGCCGGCAAAGAGCAGGAAGATATCTGTGATCTCCAAGGCGAAACTCGCGTAAACCTTGTCACTTATGCCCGGCTTTGCACAGGGACTGCAAGCCGGCTGACGACAAGGGAGACAAGCAGAATGGCCGGACTACGAAGCCTCGCCACGGCCGTGCCGCCGCACGAGATGCGCACGATCGACGTCATCCGCGAGGCGACAGCCATCTTCTCGGGGCGCCACAGCGATTTCGAGCGGCTGATGCCGGTCTTCGGCAACTCCGGGATCGAGCGGCGCTATTCTGTGATGCCCTATGAGTGGTTCCGCGAGAAGCAGGGCTGGCCGGAGCGCACGGCCGCCTTCATCGCCGGCGCATCGTCGCTGTTCGCGGAGGTTGCGGGTCTGGCACTGCGCGAGGCGGGCCTCCAAGCATCCGACATCGACGCGATCGTGACGGTGTCCTCGACCGGCATCGCCACACCCTCGATCGAGGCGCGCCTCCTGGACGAACTGGGCTTCAGGCCCGACGTGCAGCGCGTTCCGGTCTTCGGCCTCGGCTGTGCAGGCGGCGTCTCCGGCCTGTCGCTCGCGGCACGTCTTGCCCGCGCCACGCCCGGCTCCAACGTGCTGCTGGTGGTGATCGAACTCTGCACCCTTGCCTTCCGGCCGGACGAGATGTCGAAGTCCAACGTCATCGCCACGGCACTGTTCGGCGACGGTGCGGCGGCTGCCGTGCTCTCCACGTCGGGGCCGCACATGGGCGAGGTCGAGCATGCGGGCGAGCACACCTGGCCCGGCACCACCGACGTGATGGGCTGGCGCATGGACCGCGAGGGCTTTGGCGCCATCTTCTCCCGCAGCATTCCGGAACTGGCCACGCGGGACCTTCGCCCGGCGGCCGACCAGTTCCTCGCCCGCCGTGGCCTCAGCCTGGAGGACACGGCGAGCTTCTGCTTCCACCCCGGCGGCGCCAAGGTCATCCTGGCACTCGAGGAGGCCTTCGGGACGGGGGCGGACCGGCTTGCCAGCGAGCGCGCGGTGCTGCGCGACTATGGCAACATGTCGGCACCCACCGTGCTCTTCGTGCTGGCGCGCGAACTGGAGCGGCCGACCCCCGGCCGCCGCTTCGTCTCGGCCCTGGGCCCGGGCTTTTCCGCGAGCTTCATAACCATGCTACACTGAGAATCAGCATGTGGCTCAACATCACCATTCTCTCGCTCGTCACCCTGCAAAGGGTGGTCGAACTCTATATCGCGCACCGCAACACCAAGCGGCTTCTGGCGCGCGGCGGCATCGAGATGGGGTCGAACCACTATCCCTTCATCGTGGCGCTGCATACGCTGTGGCTCGTGGGCCTGTGGTACCTCGTGATCTTCCAGGCCCCGGCCGTCTCCATGCCGTGGATCTTCGCCTATCTGGTGCTGGAGGCCGCGCGTGGCTGGGTCATCGCGGCGCTGGGCAGCCGGTGGACCACGCGCATCATCGTGGTGCCGGGTGAAACGCTCGTCGGCGAGGGGCCCTACAAGTATTTCCGCCACCCGAACTACATGGTCGTGGCGGGCGAGATCTTCATCCTGCCCATGGCCTTCGGCCTGTGGTGGTATGCGGTGATCTTCGGCGTGCTCAACCTCGCCGTCCTGTGGTGGCGCATCCGCGCGGAGGACGAGGCGCTCCGGCCGCTCCGCGAAGAGCCTCAGTCGGACGAGCCGCCTTCGCCGTGATCATGAGTGCCCTGGGCCACGTCGCCCACGGGCACCTTGACCACCACGGCGCCGGCCTTCTCGAAGGTGAGCGTGATCTCGATCTCGTCGCCCTTCTTCAAGGGCTTCACCAGCCCGATCAGCATGATGTGATAGCCGCCGGGCTTCATTTGAAGCGTGCCATGCACCGGAATGTCGAGCGGGCCTGCTTCGGACATCTTCATGACGCCGTCGACGACCTCGCTCTTGTGAATCTCGGCCGTCCTGGCGGCGGGGCTCGCGGCGGAGATCAGCCGATCGGGCTCCGCGCCATGGTTCATCAGGCTCACATAGGCCGCCCCGGCCGCCGCCATCGGCGTGGCGGAGGCGCGCGCGAACGCCTCGGTGATCATGACGCTGCTGGCGCTCGCCCCGCCGACGGATGTAAGTATGGCGGCGAGGGTGAGCGAAATGGCGGCTGATATCTCAAGCAGGGTGCGGCGCATGGTGGTCTCCTTGTGCGCTATTTGGACGCTGGCTGCAGACCTGTCATGCGCCATGGCGTCGCGGCTGCTGCTCCTGGGGGCGCTGGCGGTTCCCGCGGCCGCACAGGGAACACCGGTCGCCGTCGAACTCGTCCTGGCGCTCGACAGTTCGGCCAGTGTCGATGGCAGGGAGTTCGCGCTCCAGCTCGAGGGGCTAGCACTCGCCTTCCGCGATCCCGACGTGCAGCGCGCCATCGAGGACCTGAAGCCGCTGGGTGCTGCCGTCGCCGTGGTGCAATGGGGTGCGCACGGCGAAACCCGCATCGTCCTCCCCTTCACCCATCTCGAAACCGCGCGCGACTCCAAGGCCTTCGGCTTCCGCATCGGCCTCGTGCGGCGCTGGATGCGCGCCAGTGCCACCTCGATCGCCAGCGGCATCGCGGACAGCGCCGCGCTCATCGCCACCAATGAGTTCGACGGCTTCCGCAAGGTGATCGACATTTCGGGCGATGGCGAGGACAATGGCGGACGCGACCTCGAGGCCGCGCGCCAGGACGCGAAGGCGCAGGGCATCGTCATCAATGGACTTCCTATCATGGCGGACGTTCCCGGCCTCGACCGCTACTACCGTGACCGCGTGATCATCGGCGTCGACAGCTTCGTCGAGCCGGCGCGCGACTTCGAGGACTACATCCGCGCCATCCGCGAGAAGCTGCTGA
Source organism: Aestuariivirga sp. (assembly GCA_020252385.1). Classification (GTDB taxonomy): domain Bacteria; phylum Pseudomonadota; class Alphaproteobacteria; order Rhizobiales; family Aestuariivirgaceae; genus Aestuariivirga. The sequence goes on along the minus strand of JADCDC010000091.1, from coordinate 3,435 downwards.
AGGAGCTCCGGCCGCTTGCCTCCTAGTTCGCAGCGAGTGCTGCGATCAGCCCCTTCGCCGCCTTGGCGAGGGCCGCCTCGCTGAAGCCCGCAAAGCTCAGCAGCAGGCCTTGCTGGCGGGTTCGTCCGGCATAGTGGCTCGACAGGGACAGGGTCTCGATGCCGCCGCGTTCGAGCCGCCGCATCGCGTCCTCGTCGCTGGCGCCTGCGGGAAGCCGCAGGAGCAGCATCAGGCCCGCCGGCGAGGCGTCGATCTCGTAGAGCCTGCCCTCGCCCGGCCGCAGCGCCTCGATCAGTGCACGCCGCCTTGCGGCATAGATGCGGCGCATGCGGCGGATGTGGATGGCGAAATCGCCCGAGGTCATGAACGCCGCCAGCGCCGGCTGCGCCATCAGCGAGGGCGGCGCCCCATGCGACAGGCGTTCCTCTCGGAAGCGCTGCACCAGTGTCTTGGGCACCACGATGTAGCCGAGCCTGACGATGGGCGAGAAAACCTTGGAAAAAGTGCCCGTGTAGATGACCGGCGCACGCGCTTCGAGGCTCATCAGGGCGGGAAGCGGGCGGCCGACGTAGCGGTATTCGCTGTCGTAGTCGTCCTCGATCACCGTGGCCCCGGTTTCCGCGGCCCAGTCCAGCAGTTCGAGGCGGCGGGCGAGCGGCATGGTGACGCCGGTCGGATACTGCCGCGCAGGGGTGACGAAGGCAGCGCGCGCCCTTGGTGCGCGCTCGCGCCCGCGGGCCACGACGAGGCCCTCGCCATCGACCGGCACCGGCACGGCGGCAGCCCCGCCCTGGGAGAAGATGCGCCGTGCCGTCGGGTAGCCCGGCTCCTCGAACCACACCTCGTCGCCGGGCTTCAGGATGGCGCGCCCGATCAGGTCGAAGGCGTCGAGCCCGCCCGCGGTGACGATCACCTCGCCCGCCGTGCAGCTGATGCCCCGCCACTCGTAGAGGTGCGCGGAGATCGCCTCCCTGAGCGGCATCCAGCCGAAGGGGTCGTTGTGCTCGAGCAGGGTGACCGGCGGATTGCGCCAGAAGCGCCCGATGAGCCTGCCCCAGGGATCATGCGGAAAATTCTCCCAATCGACGAGACCCGACCGGAAGGGCCGCGCGGGCTCCCGCTTCAGCCCGGTGCGCGGCGCCTCTCGCGTGCTGTCGCGCGGGGAAGGAGTGAGGAGGGCCTCGGGGAGTTCCGCCGCCACCCGGGTGCCGGAGCCGGACCGAGTTTCGAGATAGCCCTCGCTGGCGAGCTGCTCATAGGCCTCGACCACCGTTGCGCGGGCCACCGACAGCTCCTCCGACAGTGCCCTCGTCGAGGGCAGCCTCGTCTGCGGCTTCAGGCGGCCGCTCAATACCAGCGAGCGGATCTGCCGCGCGATCTGGCTCTGGATCGGCTCGCGGTCGTCCCGGTCGATGCCGATCTCGCTCGCCGAGGTGCCGAGAAGTGGTCTGCTCATAGGCGCTGAACTTGGTCCTTTCCGCCAGACCATATCGCAGGCATTCCAAACCGGCAAACGGAGTGACGGAGATGGATGCCCCAACCGAACGGACCCGCGTGAAGCGGCTTGCCAAGCGCGCCAAGTATGATGCGGAAACAGTGCACGCCATTCTCGATGCAACCCCCATCTGCAACGTCGGCTACGTGTTCAAGGGCACGCCCTACGTGACGCCCACGCTGCAGTGGCGGGAAGGCGGCCACGTCTACTGGCACGGTTCGTCGGCGAGCCGCATGCTGGAGGCCTGCGAGGAGACGGACGTCTGCCTCACCGTGTCGATCATCGATGGTTTCGTGATGGCCCGCGCCGCCTTCAACCACAGCTGCAACTACCGCTCGCTCATGGCCTTCGGCACCGCAAGGAAGGTCAAGGACCCCGCCGAGAAGGAATTGCGGCTCCGCAACTTCACCAACGGCCTGTGGCCGGGCCGCTGGGACATGCTGCGGCCCATGACGGCGCAGGAACTGAAGGCCACAACCGTGCTGTCCCTGAAGCTCGACGAGGTCTCGGCCAAGATCCGCACCGGCCCGCCGGGCGACGACGAGGAGGATTACGCGCTTCCGATCTGGGCCGGCGTCATCCCCGTGCGCCAGCAGGTGCTGGCGCCCGTGGACGATCCGCGGCTGATCCCGGGCCTCATGCCCCCGGCTCACATCATGGACTTCAAGATCGGCTGAGGCTCAGGCCGTACGCCGCACCAGTTCCACCATGTAGGCCGTCGACCAACCGAAGCTGATGAAGCCATTGGCGGCGGTCAGGCCGGAGAGCAGGCGCCAGTCGGGCCCGAGCGTGATGTCGCCGAAGCCCACCGTGGTGAAGGTGACGAGCGCGAAGTAGACTGCCGGCTCCCAGTTTTCGAAGACCCCGGCCAGGTAGAAGGTGGTGGCCCAGATCCACACCTGGATGCTGTGCACGAAGAGCACGAACAGCGCGCCGATCACGATCGCCGCCGTGTTGGTGAAGCGCTTGAAGCGGTGGCGCAGCCACAGGATCAGGCTCTCCAGATGGCGCGCGAAGGCGTTGAACAACTCGGCCTGAATGGCCGCGTTGACGATCATGATCACGGTGCCGATGGCGAGTTGCGGGATCATCGGTCCTCGACCTCCACTGCAATGATCAGGCCGTCGCTGTCGAAACGCACCGTCTCGACGCCGCGCCGCTCGACGATGCGCCCGGCCGGTTCCGCGGTGGCGCGGAGCCGCCAGACGGCCCGCGCGCTCAAGGGCGACAGCGCCGTCACGCTCTCGTCCTCGGCGACCTGGTCGGGATGCGCCGCGAAATAGTCCCTGAACGCCGACAGGATGGCCTCGCGCCCCTCGATCCGGCCGCCCACGCCCGGCGAGGCATAGATCGCGCCTGCCGCGAACATCGGCCGTACGGCCTCCTCGCTGTAGCCGTTCAGAGCCGCGTGATAGCGCTTCACCTGCGCTACGGGATCGAAGCTCATGCCGCGAGTTCGCCCATGATCCGCACCCAACTCCTGATGCCGCGCCGGAAGCTTTCGAGATCGTATTTCTCGTTGGGGCTGTGGATCGCATCGTCGTTGAGGGCGAAGCCCACGAGGATCGAATCCATTCCGAGTATGTCCTTGAAGAAGCGGCAGATGGGGATCGATCCGCCGGAGCCCATCAGCACCGCGTCACGGCGGTACTCGTCCTTCAGCGCCTTCGCCGACCTGGCGATGAAGGGATTGTCCTCGGCGATCTCGGTCGCCGGGCTGCCGCCGCCCCTGCCCGAAAACTCCACCTTGCAGTCCTTGGGGATCAGCCCCTTCACGAAGCTGTGGAAGGCTTTCAGCACCTTGTCCGGGTTCTGCTTGCCAACCAGCCGGAAGGTGAACTTGGCATGGGCCTTGGATGGCAGCACGGTCTTGGTGCCGACCCCGGTGTAGCCGCCCCAGATGCCATTCACCTCCGCCGTGGGCCTGGCCCAGACCTGTT
>JADCDC010000090.1 GCA_020252385.1 Aestuariivirga sp. | reverse complement strand
CTGCGAGCATGCCGTGTCCAATGACGGCTTCACCTGGGTGGTGCTCCAGCCGGCGATCCTCGCCCTGCCGGGCACCGGCGAGGACGGCATCTACGATCCCCACCCCGCGATGATCGGCGGCCAGCGCTACATCGTCTATTCCGGCATGCCGCCCTTCTCGCGCGTGCCCCAGCCCGACATCTATCTCGCGAGGAGCATGTCCGATTCATGGTTCGGCCCGTGGAAGCGGCTCGGCAAGATCCTCGATCACAACGACCTGCCGCATCACAACTCCCGTGAACATCCCGACTATGAATGGGGCCTCGAGGGCGGGCAGCTGGTGGAGCTTCCCGATGGCCGTGTGCTGCTCAACGCCACCTGCTTCCTGCCCGAAGGGGCAAGGGGCAGCCGCCAGCGCGTGTTCTTCGCCATCGCCGACCGCGTCGAGGGTCCCTTTGAATCGCTGGGCCCGGTGCTCGACCCCGGCGAGCCGGGCGAGAACGGCCATTCGACCGTGATGGTCAACGGCACCGAGCTGACACTTTTCTACCAGAGCCGCCGTGTCGCCACGGATCACCGCTGGCGCTTCGGCATCGCCAAGTTCAATCTCGCACAGCCGAAGCTGACGCGCAGCGCCTGAAGCTCGCCGCAGCGTCTCCTTCTGCACGCAGGCGCCGCCGCCGCTCGAGGTGTGCGGAACCAAAACGGGTCCCGCACGTTCTCCCCGGGCGGACCCCCAAGCCTTCAGAACAGTCCTGCAGCGGCCCCCTCGTCTTCCCCGGACGGAGGGCTGAGGGGCCCGCGCACGCTCGATCACCGCGATAGGATGAAAGTCCGTCACCACGCGAGAAAGGAACTGTAGAATCATGGCGCTTCAGACACCTGTGGCACTCTCCAAGACGATGCAAGCGGCACCCGAATCGTCGCTTCTTTTCTGCCTGTCGCATCTCAGGTGGAACTTCGTGTTTCAGCGTCCGCAGCATCTCCTGACGCGCGCCGCCCGGACGCACCAGGTGGTCTTCTTCGAGGAGCCGCTCCACGAGAATGTGCGCAAGCCCTTCCTCAGGCAGAGCGAACTCTCTCCCGGAGTCAGGGTCCTGACGCCGGTCCTGCCGGAGGGCGCCAGCGCGGCGGAAGCCGTGGCGATGCAGCGTTCCCTCGTCGATGACGCACTGGCGCGGGCCAGCTACGACCAGCTGATCCTCTGGTACTACACGCCCATGGCATTGCCGTTCACCGATCACCTGGAGAGCGACCTCTGCGTCTACGACTGCATGGACGAGCTTTCCGGCTTCCGCAACGCGCCACGCGAGCTTGTGCAGATGGAGCGCCTCCTGATGCAGCGTGCCGATGTGGTCTTCACCGGCGGCCAGAGCATCTATGAGGCAAAGCGCCGCCTTCACAAGTCGATCCATCCCTTCCCGAGCAGCATCGACGTGCAGCACTTCCACAAGGCCCGCAGGCCCGGCCCCGATCCCTCCGACCAGTCCCATATCCCGCATCCGCGCGCCGGCTTTGCCGGCGTCGTGGACGAGCGGCTCGACGTGGCGCTTCTCGATCTTGCCGCCGCGCGCATGCCGGACGTGCAGTTCGTGATGATCGGGCCGGTCGTGAAGATCGACCCCGCCGTTCTGCCGCGCCGCCGCAACATCCACTGGCTGGGTGCGAAGTCCTATGCCGAGCTTCCCTCCTACATGGCGCACTGGGACATGGGCTGGATGCCCTTCGCGCTGAACGAGGCGACGCGCTACATCAGCCCCACCAAGACGCCCGAGTTCCTCGCCGCCGGCCTTCCGGTGGTCTCGACCGCCATCGTCGACGTGGTGCGGAGCTACGGCGCCATGGGCCTCGTCCAGATCGCCGACCATGACGACATCGAGGAGAAGATCCGCGAGGCGCTGGGCAACCCCAAGGACCTCATGCGCAACTCCGCCGACGCCTATCTCTCCACCATGTCCTGGGACCAGACGTGGAACGGCATGTCCGCGCATCTCGCCCGGGTGGCGAGGCCCCGGGTCGGCGCCAGCCTGCGCGTGGGCGCATGATGTTCGACTGGCTGATCGTGGGCGCGGGCTTCGCCGGCAGCGTGCTGGCGGAGCGGATCGCCTCCCAGCGCGGCGAGAGCGTCCTCCTTATCGACAGGCGCAGCCACATCGGCGGCAACGCCTATGACTGCCATGACGATGCGGGGATCCTCGTCCACCGCTATGGCCCCCACATCTTCCACACCAACGGGCAGCAGATCGTCGACTACCTGTCGCAGTTCACCCAGTGGCGCCCCTATGAGCACCGGGTGCTGGCACAGGTCGACGGCAAGCTGCTGCCGATCCCCATCAACCTCGACACCATCAACCGGCTCTACGGGCTGAACCTCACTTCCGATGAGCTCGAGCGCTTCTTCGCCGAGCGCCGCGAAGCCGTCGATGAGGTCAGGACATCGGAAGACGTGGTGGTGAGCACGGTTGGCCGGGAGCTCTACGAGAAGTTCTTCCGCGGCTACACCCGCAAGCAATGGGGGGTCGATCCCTCGGAGCTCAACAAGTCGGTCACCGCCCGCATCCCGACGCGCACCAACCGAGACGACCGCTATTTCACCGATTCCTTCCAGGCCATGCCGCTTCACGGCTACACCCGCATGTTCGAGCGCATGCTGGCGCATTCCAGGATCAAGATCATGCTGCAGACGGACTTCCGCGAAATCCGCGGCAAGATCCGTTTCAAGCGGCTGATCTACACGGGCCCCGTCGACGAGTTCTTCGGCTGGCGCCATGGCAGGCTGCCCTACCGCTCGCTCCGCTTCGAGCACCGCACGCTGGACCAGGAGCAATTCCAGCCGGTGGCGGTCGTCAACTATCCGCAGACGGAGGCGTTCACCCGCATCACCGAATACAAGCACCTGACCGGCCAGACGGCGGCCAAGACCAGCCTCACCTATGAATACCCGACGGATGAGGGCGATCCCTATTACCCGGTGCCGCGCCCCGAGAACGAAGCGCTCTACAAGCGCTACGAGGCGCTGGCCGCGGCGGAGGACCGCGTGTGGTTCGTGGGCCGTCTCGCCACCTACCGCTACTACAACATGGACCAGGTGGTGGGACAGGCGCTGGCGACCTTCAAGCGGATCCAGGAGACGCTGCCTGCCGCCCCGGTGCTGCGTGGCCATCGTGAGGCGGCGGAGTAGGGCTTTCTTTCGAGCGCCCGGAACTGGCACGCCCTCCGGCCGATTTGGAACTTGATAACGATCAAGCCGGAGGAAGCCATGTATCACCACGTCAAGAAGCTCATGTACACGGTGCGCGTCGATGCGCCCGACCCGCGTTTCGGCAACATGCTGCTGGAGCAATTCGGCGGCGCCAACGGCGAACTCGCCGCGGCGATGCAGTATTCGGTCCAGGGCCTCAACTGCGACGATGCCGCGCGGAAGGACCTGCTGATGGACATCGGCACGGAGGAGCTGAGCCATCTCGAGATCGTGGGAACGCTGGCGAGGCTCCACCTGGCCCACATGAAGCACGACCGCGACGCGGCCGAGGCGGATCCGCTGATCGCCATCGCCGGCGGCGGCGGCGTCAACCTCTACAATTCCATGGGCAGCCCCTGGACGGCGGACTATCTCAAGATCACCGGCGAGCTCGACGTCGATCTGCGTAGCAACATCGCGGCCGAAGCCCGCGCCAAGATCGTCTATGAGCGCCTGATCGACTTCTGCGACGATGCCGGCACCAAGGATGCGCTGCAGTTCCTGATGACCCGCGAGATCACCCACATGAAGGCCTTCGCGGCGGCACTCGAGAGCATGGAGAAGCCGCCCTTCTCGATCGGCCGCATTGCGCCCTCGGCCGGCATCGTCAACCAGTTCTACAATGACTCGACGGGAACGGGCGAAATGGGCGAGATCGACACGCGCGGTCCCTGGAACGAGGGCGGCGACTGGGAATTCGTCGAATCCTCCGCCGCACCCGGGCGCAATGGCGGTGGCAACGGCGGAGAGCAGCCGGCCGATGCCGCACTCGAAAGCTCGCGCCCCGCGGAGCCTGACGCCATCCACGAGTCGCTCGTCGAGCACCTGCGCGACCTGCTCCACGCCGAGCGGCAGCTGGTGAAGGCCCTGCCGAAGATGGCCAAGGCCGCCCATGCCGAGCAGCTCCAGGACGCCTTCGAACTTCATCTCGCCGAGACCGAGGTCCATGTCGAGCGCCTGACCGAGATCCTCGAGATGCTGGGGCAGGGCGCGGCGCGGCCCAAGCCCTGCAAGGGCATGATGGGCCTGATCGAGGAAGGCGAGGAGGTGATGACCGAGAACAGGAAGCGGGAGCCCTATGCGGCGGACCTCAACCTCATCGCCGCCGCCCACAAGGTCGAGCATTACGAGATCGCGAGCTACACCACCGTGCGCAACCTCGCGAACCAGCTCAGGCTTCCCGAGGTGAGCCGCCTGCTGCAGATGACGCTGGCGGAGGAACAGAACACCGACCTGCTGCTCGACCAGATCCAGCGGCCGCTCACCTCGGTGCTGGGCCGCCCCTCTGCGATCATGTGATGGCTCGGGGCAGGGCGGCTCAACCGTCCTGCTTCTCGCCGCGCGCCACGACCGTCAGTGAGCCGTCCGGCAGGGGACGCTGCAAGTGCAGCGCCTCCTGTGCCGGAGCCGTCATCCACGTCTCGATCTCGTCGCCCGAGGTCAGGATCACCGGCATGGCCTTGGGGTGGATGGCCCCCACCTCCGCATTGGCCGCGGAGGTCAGGAAGGCGAAAAGGTCATTGGTGGTCTCGCCTTCCTTCAGCTTGCGCACCGATGTCCAGCGCGTCCAGATCCCGGCGAAGAAGGCGAGCGGCCGGTCCTCGCCCAGCGCGAACCAGACGGGCTCCTTGCTGCCGTCGGGCAGCGTCTCGTATTCGGAGAAGCTGGTGAAGGGCACCAGGCAGCGCGATTGGGGCCCCAGCCAGCGCCGCCAGTGCGGGGAGGCGACGTTGCGCACATTGGTCACGCCGGGGTCGGTCTTCCGGCCCTTCAGCGCGAAGACGGGCGATGGCATGCCCCAGCGCGCCATGGCCAGTTCGCGGCCTTCTTCCCCGTTGCGGACGATGGGGGCGGGATAGTCCGGGAAGATGCCGGGAAGCGGCGGAAGATTGCCGGCGCGGTCCACCATGGCCCGGGCGATCTCGCGGATTGCGGCCTGTCCCCTGGTGAGGCTGTAGAGATTGCACAAGCGGGCTCAGGTCCTCATCCCGGCGAGTAGACGCGCGTCGCCTCCGGGTCTCCGCTCTCGAACGGTAGCGCCAGCAACTCGTTCCACACGGCGTCCGGAATCTTGTGCGTCGCCCAGGCGATGGTCTGGGCCACGCGCTCGGGCTTGCTGATGCCGACGACGGTCGAGGCGACGCGCGGATCGCGCATCGAGAACTGCAGCGCCACGGCACCCGGCGGAACGCCGTGCCGCGCGCAAATCTCCTCGATGCGCGCCACTGGCGCCAGCATCTCAGGAGTTGCGGACTGATAGACGTAACGCGCATGCTGGGCCGTTCCCTTGGCCAGCACGCCCCCGGCATAGGGTGCGGCGTTGAGGACGGCGATGCCGCGCGCCTTCGCCAGTTCCATCATCTCCTCCGCATTGCGGTTCACCAGCGTGAAGCGGTTGTGGGTGATGATCGCGTCGAAGTCCCACTCGCGCATCATCGGCATCATGATGTCGACGCGGCCCGCGGCGAGGCCCACGGCCTCCACGAGGCCTTCCTCCTTCATGCGGAAGAGTTCGGCCAATGCACCGTTGATGCCGGACTGGTCCGGAACATGCTCGGGATCATGCAGGTGGAGAAGCTGGATGCGGTCGACATTCAGCGCCTTGAGGCTCTCCTCGAGGGAACGCCTCGCGCGGGCGGCGTCGAAGACATTGGTTTCGAAGTCGCGGTCGAGCTTGGTCGAGATGACGAAGCCCTGTGGAAGCCCGCCGCGCTCGGCGATCACCTCGCCGACGCGCGCCTCGCTGCGGCCCATGCCATAGATGCGGGAGGTGTCGAGGAAGTTCACCTCGCTGTCGAAGATCGCCCGCACCGTCTCGCGCGCCCGCTCGGGGCTCACGCCATAGCCATAGGTGTCGGGCATGTCGCCCAGCGGTGCGAGGCCAAAGCACAGCCGGCTCACCGAAAGCCCCGACCTTCCCAATGCCACCTTGCCGATCATGTGCGTCCTCCCTGATGCAGGCGAGGTTAGAGCATGGCCGCCGGCGGCGCGGCAAGCAACCCCAGGCTTGGCTACTGGGCGAGCAGGCTTTCGAGTTCGGGCGGCAACTGCAGGCCGGGTGCGATGGCCCTGGCGCGTTCGGCGGCGGCCTTCGCTTCCGCCCGCTGGCCCAGCAGCGCATGCGCCATGGCCTCAACCACAGGGGCCTCGGGGTTGGCCTTTTCCAGCGCTGCGGCGCGCCGCGCATAGTCGAGGGCAAGCTCCGGCCGCCGTCCGTAGAGGGCGGCGATGCCCATGCCGAGCCACACATCCGCCCGCTTGTCGTCCAGCGCCACGGCGCGCCTGTACCAGGCCAGCGCATCGTCGGTGCGCTGGCGGCGCGCCTCGAAGCCGGCACGCGCCAGCAGCAGGTCGATGTTCGCGGGCGAGGCCGCGACCGCGGCGGTGAGTGCCGCCTCGACACCCGGCGCATCGCCGCGCGCCTCCCGGATCTGGACGAGAACCAGCCACGCCTGCACGAGCTGCGGGTCCATCTCGGTTGCCGTGCGGAAGGCGAAGTCCGCGTCGTCCCACCGGCGGCGGCTCAGCGCCATGCCGCCGATCGCCATGTGGGCCTCGGGCGTGTCCGCATTGGCAAGCCGTGAATCGAGATACTCCTGAAGACCGGCCCGATACTTCGCGTCGTCCGCTGCGGGCATGGCGGCAACGCCCGCGCCCGCGATCTCGACGGCCGCCACCTGCCGCACGCTGCGCGAGGGGTCGGACAGCAAGGGGGTGAGCAGGCCGACGCGCTCGGCCGCGGGAATGTGGCGGATGGCGCCTGCCGCGGCGGCGCGCACCAGCGGGTCATCGTCCTTGAGCAGGAGGGCAGCGTCCTCCGCCGAAACGAGGCCCTCCGGTGCGGCCGCGCGCAGCGCCGTGGCGCGGACGATGGCGGGCCTCTCCCTGTCCTGGATGAAGGTCCTCAGGCTTGCCAGCGTGCCCTGCTGCCGGTCGCCCGCGTTGAAGGCGATGAGGGCCGAACGGTCCTGCCAGCTGCGGTCTCCGTCGGGAGCCCATCGCGCGATGTTCTCCGCCGCCCACTCCGCCGTCTTGTCCGTGTGGCAGGCGGTGCAGACATCGGGTGCGCCCGCCGCCTTCGACTGGAGCGGATCGGGCTTCCGGAAGAAGTGGTCGCGCCGCGGGTCGATCAGCATGTAGCTGCGCTCGGGCATGTGGCAGGTCACGCATTGCGCCGCCTCGCTGCCCGCGGGGTGGTGGTGGTGCGCCGGCGTGTCGTAGTTCGCCTTGCGGAGCGTTGGAAAGTCGCTCCGCCCCGCCTCGTTGTGGCACTGGGTGCACACGGCATTGCCCTCGGCCACGAGCGCGTTCGAATGCGCTTCATGGCAGTTGGAGCAGGTAACGCCCTTCGCCTTCATCTTGGACTGCAGGAAGGAGCCGAGCACGAAGACCTCGGCATTCTGCTGGCCGTCGCCGAAATAAAGGTCGGGTGTCAGCAGCGACAATGCATAGTGGTCGTGAAAGGGAGTGCCCGCAGCCGGCTGAACCTGCGAGAAGGCGTCGCGCCGCGCGTGGCAGGGGCCACAGGTGTTGATCTCGTTCTGCTGCTGGCCCGCGCCCAGCTTCGGCATCAGGCTCTGGCGGGGGTTGCCCTGGCGTGCAGCCTCCACATGGTCTCTGGCCGGCCCATGGCAGGTCTCGCAGCCCACCGTCAGCTCGCTCCAGTGGCTCTTGTAGGTGCGCGTGGGAAAGTCATAGCCCTTGTCGAAACCGGTCTGGTGGCAGGTGGCGCAGCGCGCCTGCCAGTTCTTGTAGGTGCCGGTCCAGTGCATGCCGTCACCGGCGGGAAGATCCTGGTCGGGATAGAGGTGGAACCACCGCTTCGCATTCACGTCCCAGGCGATGTCGAGCACCTGCAGGCGGCCGTTGCCGGTTTCGACGAGATATTGCTGCAGTGGACGGTGGCCCACGGCATATCGGACCTCGAAGATCTCGTTCTTTCCGGAGGCGCCGTCGGTTTCGATGAAATACCTGCCGTCCTTCATGAAGAAGCGCGAGGTGACGCCCTTGTGCGTCAGGCTGGCATCGTTGAAGTCGCCGAGCATGCTGCGGGCGTCCGGCTCCTTCAGCGCCCAGGCGTGGTCCGACTCCGACCATGCCTTCGTCTCGGCCGCATGGCACTCGG
>JADCDC010000009.1 GCA_020252385.1 Aestuariivirga sp. | reverse complement strand
CGCGGCCTCGACTTGCGGCGCCTGGCGCGGGACATGCGCGAACCCGTCATGGTGGACTTCCGCAACCTCTTCACCCTCGGCGACGTCAAGGGCACCGGCCTCACCTATCATTCGATCGGGCGTGCCAGCATCCAGCCCGACAGCAATCAGGCGTCGTCCGTCGTTCCCTTGAAGTCCGGCGCGGTCTGATTGCCCATGCCGCGCGTTTACGAGAGCCGCAAGCGTATCCTGGTGACCGGCGGAGCGGGCTTCCTCGGCTCGCACCTGATCGACCGGCTGATCGCGCAGGGTCATGAGGTGATCTGCGCCGACAACCTGTTCACCGGCGCCAAGCGCAACATCGAGCACCTGCACGCCAACCCGCGCTTCGAATTCCTGCGCCATGACGTGATCAATCCGCTGAAGCTCGAGGTCGACGAGATCTACAATCTCGCCTGCCCGGCCTCGCCCGTTCACTATCAGTACAATCCGGTCCTCACCACCAAGACCTCGGTGATGGGGGCGATGAACATGCTGGGGCTGGCCAAGCGCCTGCGCTGCCGCATCTTCCAGGCCTCGACCAGCGAGGTCTACGGCGATCCGGAAGTCCATCCGCAGCGCGAGGACTATTGGGGCCACGTCAACCCCATCGGCACCCGGGCCTGCTATGACGAAGGCAAGCGCTGTGCCGAGACCCTGTTCTTCGACTATCACCGCCAGCACGGCGTCGACATCAAGGTGGCGCGCATCTTCAACACCTATGGGCCGCGCATGCATCGGCGCGACGGCCGCGTCGTTTCAAACTTCATCACCCAGGCACTGGATGGCGAGGACCTGACGATCTACGGCGATGGTTCGCAGACCCGCTCCTTCTGTTACGTGGATGACCTGATCGACGGCTTCCTCAGTCTCATGGAGCAGCCTGCCTCCTTCACCGGCCCCGTCAATCTCGGCAACCCGCATGAGTTCACCATGATCGAGCTGGCCGAGCACGTGCTGAAGCTCACCGGCTCACGCTCGAAGGTGGTGCACCAGCCCTTGCCCGCGGATGACCCGAAGCAGCGCCAGCCGGACATCACGTTGGCGCGGGAAAAGCTCGGCTGGGAGCCTAAGGTCCAGCTCGCCGAAGGGCTCGTCCACACCATCGCGCATTTCCGGAGCCTCGCTCCGCTCGATGGTTGATCTCTCCGTCCTCGATCTCGTGCCGGTGCGCGCCGGCCAGACGGCGGGCGAGGCGCTGAGGGAAAGCGCGGATCTGGCGCGCCATGCGGAGCGTCTGGGCTACCGCCGCTACTGGGTCGCCGAACACCACAACATGGAAGGGATCGCCAGTGCGGCGACCTCGGTGGTGATCGGCCATATTGCTGCCCACACCGCCACCATCCGTGTCGGCTCCGGCGGCATCATGCTGCCGAACCACGCGCCGCTGGTCATCGCGGAGCAGTTCGGAACGCTGGATGCGCTGTTTCCCGGCCGCATCGACTTGGGCCTCGGCCGGGCACCCGGAACCGACCGCGCAACGCTGGTGGCCCTCCGGCGCGACATGGCGGCAGCGGATCGCTTCCCCGACGACGTGCTGGAACTCCAGGCATTGCTGGGGCCCGCCGCGCCGGGCCAGCTGGTGAGGGCGGTGCCGGGTGCTGGCAGCAAGGTCCCGCTGTGGATTCTGGGCTCCAGCCTCTATGGCGCGGAACTGGCGGCGCTGCTTGGCCTCCCTTATGCCTTCGCCTCGCATTTCGCCCCCCAGGCGCTGGAGCAGGCCCTCGCCATCTACCGCGAGCGCTTCCAGCCGTCGCAGCAACTCGACCGCTCATGGGCCATGGCGGGCGTCAACGTCATCCTCGCCGAGACGGATGCGGAGGCGCGGCGGCTGTTCACCTCGATCCAGATGCGCTTCGTCGGCATGTTCCGCGGCGAGCGCGGGCTGTTGCAGCCGCCGATCGACGACATCGAAACCTACTGGACCCCGGCGGAGAAGATGCAGGCCTCGCGCATGCTGGCCTGTTCCTTCGTCGGCGCGCCCGCGACGGTCACCCCCGCGCTCAAGGCCTTCGTCGAGCGCACCGGTGTTGATGAACTGATCGTCGCCTCAGCGATCTTCGATCCTGAGGCGCGGGCCCGCTCCTACGAGATGCTGAAGGGCCTCGCACTCTGAACCTTCCCGCGTGGACGAGGACTTGGCAAACCGGCCTCTTTCCCCGGAAGCTGTGAATACCAATTCACAGAAAGAGTGTTCTTGCCTTCATCTGCGGGCGTGGCGGTCGCGGTCGAATACTGTCCGTCAGATTACAGCCTCGGATTGGAAGAGTTGAGAATCACCTTTCAGGGTGAATGAGAGGGAGACGGTGAACCAACCAGGCCTGGTCGGGCTTCCCAGCGTGCTTTCGCGCAATGATCTGCCTCCATCACCCGGTGGTGCCCTGCTTGCGCATGCGCGACCATGTGAGGAGCAAGTGGTCGACCATGAGGCCCATGAATGCCACCGCGAAACCGAGCACGAGCCCCTTGCCGACATCTGTAGAGGACAGTGCGCGCTGCATTTCCTGACCAAGGTCCTGGGTGCCGATGAAGGCCGCGATGATGACCATGAACAGTGCGAACATGACTGACTGGTTGGCGCCGACGAGTATTGTCGGCACGGCGAGTGGCAGCTTGACGTGCCACAGCAGCTGGCGTCCGCTGGCGCCCGACATGGCGGCCGACTCGACGATCTCGGGCGGTACGTTGCGCAAGCCCTCGATCATGTAGCGCACGATCGGAACCGCCGCGAAGACGGTGATGGCTGCAACGACGGCCACGTCGTTGACGCCGAACAGCATCACCACCGGAATGAGATAGATGAAGCTCGGGAATGTCTGCAGCGTGTCGCAGACCAGAAGGGCGCGCTCCGCCCGCTCCGGGCGGCCGGCGCTGAGGATGCCGATTGGCAGGCCGATGATCAGCGCCAGCGCCACGCCGAAGGGCAGGTTCTGCGAAGCCGTCAGCAGGCTCATTTCTTGGCCGCCT
>JADCDC010000089.1 GCA_020252385.1 Aestuariivirga sp. | reverse complement strand
TCGGCGGCAACGTCCTTCGCCGGATCGACCCATTGCTGCTTCGGTGTGATCCACCGAACCGTTGTCAGCGGCTCAAGGTCGGTGCCGGGAGCGGCGAGGCGTCCCGCCAGGCTCTCTGCGATGATCCAGCGGCGGAAGACCGGACGGAGAAGCTGGAAGGCAAGGACGCCGTGCTGGATCGCTTCGGCGCGGCGGCGGAACTCAACGAGGCCCGCGCGGATCGAACTGTAATTGACGCTGCTAAGATCGCCCGTCATCGCCTCGTAGGGGACCCCGAGGCCCGATGCGATCTCGCGGCTCGTCACCTTCAAGAAGTCGATGACCTCCGCTCCTACGTCAGCAGGATCAGACCACCGAATGTCCTGCCCCGGACTGAGAAGCGACAGCGTGCCGGGAGACAGCCCGCTCTCGACCAGCCCCGCAATGGAAGGCTGCTCCGCGCTGGCGAAGCCCGCTGCCGCGCCTTCCGGGTCCACGATGAAACCCGCCAGCATCGCGGAGAGCTTCTGCCTGAGAAGCTGCGCGTCGACGGCCTCGTCATACTCACGGAGGCGAAGCAAAACCGGAGCGAACCAACTGACGCCGCGCACCTGACCGGGGAACTCGGGGCGGAAGACGTGAAGCACATCCTCTGCCGGAACCCGGATCGGCGTCAGCGCCATCCCAAGGCCGGGACGTTCGCGGAAGATGTGGTAGGCGACCCTGCGCCCTGCCGTATCGAACTCCACGCCCTGAATGATCCTTGCGCCGCCTCCAAGCTCGCGGGTCATGGACCCGTCAAGCTGCTCGGGATCAAGGAGCCGGATGCAAAGCCCGCCCTGATCGACGGACAGGAGCGCCACTGCCTCGCCATCGATTACCATGCGGCGCGCAACGAGCGCTTGCAGACCGTAGAAGTCGGTCAGGCCATCGGCGTCGGCTCTGTCCGTCCACGCCTCGAAGCTGGCGTTGATGAGTGCGCGGACGTTCGGATCGGGATGCGCGGACTGCGCCTTGATCCCGCAACCAATCAGGGAGCTAACCCATGCCTCGACACCAGCATTTGCCAGTGCATTGTTGCCGACCAGATAGCGGGCGCGCCGGGCGACTGTGCCACGGGCGGCGAGAGCGGCTGAATTCTGGTTCGCCATCTCGCCCGCGCCCCGCCAGCGGCGACCGTTAGCGCCGCCGTCGTAGGAGCGAAAACTTGGGCGCAAAAACAAAAAATCACGGATAAAACTAAGCATTTGGAACCTTTCGTCCCTTGCATTAGTCTCCGTGGTAAGAGTGACGTATAATTGTCGAGGGGAACGCAGTCAATAGTCCCATAATGGGGACTTGGGTCAGAACATCCGAAATGAGCCAATAGAACCCAATAAAAGTCACGCTTCCGTTCGAAGAAGCCTTCCGGCATTCTGAACAAGTGTGACGTACTTCCGTACCAGCAAACGTTTGTCGCGCGCCACAGTGCCACCGTAGGTGTCTTGATACTCTTGGGCGACTATGGTGTGCGCCCAGCGCGCTGATGCTGCGGATGGATTTTCGTCCTCGAAGAATTTGTCCATTTCCAAGCTGTAATTCCTCAAGAATTGATCGAGCAGCCTGGTGGCTGTCACCTCATCGCGCGAATTTCCCCTTCCAAAGTCTTGTCGGCCGCCGAAAGCAAAGCGCGTACCCTGGTCCGGAAACCGTTTGCCGAAATCCTTCTGAAAATTTGCGAAGTCGCACTCTGCTATGCAAGAGAAGAGCTTCGTATCACCTGAGTGGTGAGCAACCACCATGAACGTGAGGTATATGAGGTTCAGTTTTGCTTTGGCGTCCCACAACGTAATAGCGCTTGCCAACATGTCCATGCATTGCTCTATGTCGCGGAGTGAAAGAGAGAAATCCTCGAAAATAATAGCAATGGCCTCATACAATTTCTTGTCTGGAGGCCACGCCAAGCGTTCCTCAGAAATCGCGTAACGAGAACAAAGATGTTCAACAAATCGTACTGTCGACGGCTTTGCGAAGCGATAGGTCCGATCAAAAAAGCGTAGCAAGTACCTCTGTGCGTCGAAGCCTTCTCCGTAAATTGATCTTATAGAACTTGATAGTTGCGCAGTGTCTGTCGCAACAATGAATATCAAACCTTCGACAGAAAACAGGTGCTTAATATCTTCAAGCAGTGAAACGGAGTAGCTCGGTCTACAACGATCTAGTTCGTCAACTAGAACGAAGAAGAGCTTCTGTGGATCTTCACCTCCGTTCTTAAATGATCCAGCTAGATCAGACAATTTCTCTCGGAACTTCTTCAGTAGTGCCTTTTTGGATGTAAACTGGTCAATAGCTCTGGACGCATCTGAAGCACCAAGACTGTCTATCGCACCCTCTAAGGCTCCCTTGGTGATCTCTCCTGCAACAGATGGCGATCCAGGCTCCTGTGATGTTGCACCGTCCTTTGCGATTGAGATGAGTTCCTCAAATCCCTCACTGCCAAAGACTTTTTTCGCAGCCGTTTTCACAGCACCCAGCGCCGCAGTTTTTAGTAGAGGTACTGCTGCCTCCTTTGCGCTTTCCCAAGCTGAGGAAATTTTTGCGCTGCGCGGATAAGTCCTTCCGATCTCCTCGTCAACTGCCGCCATTAACGCAATTAGGGGCGCGTCGGCGTGATCATCTTCCCAAGCGTTTACGTAAACACAGCAATGGCCATTTGACCTGAGCTGTTCGCGCAGACGCGTCAGGAAGTACGTCTTTCCTGAACCCCATTCAGCGTCGATGTTCAACACATAGGAACCGACTTCAGATCGCTTTGCGCGCTCCTCCACTCGTTGAGCCAAGAATGAGAAAATCACATGCGCGTCAGCGCGACGGTTCAGAATGTCGCCTGGCCAATGGTCGTTTGGTTCGTTACCACTGCTCATACTTTCGTCCCCATACCTTCCAATCGTTAGTTTGAAAGCCAGCGAGATCTTATCACACGAACAGGAGTGGCCAAGGGCGTCTCCTGTTCATCAGCGTTTGAGATCGGTCGCCGTGGCGCGGCATCAATCTTCGCCGCGACCTCGGCAAGGCTCAGTCCACTCGCATAGAGGCCGTGCAGGGCAGCGCTGCCGTAGACGCGGCAGTCGAGCGGCTCGTTTCGGACACCGCCGTCCTTGACCCATTCGATCCGAGCCATGCCGCGCGTCCACTTTCTGATCGCGCGCTCCGCAACGAGGCCTTGGAACCACCAGTAGTCCCTGTCACTCGGCACATGGATCACGCCGGGGCCAGAGGGGTCCTCGATGCGGAGCCGAGACATGAGCGTTGACTTGAGGCCGTCGACGCCAAGCACGAAGACGGGCGCAACGCCGCTCCTGCGCGGCTTGGGCGGTCGGACGGGCCACGGTCTGACGCCTTGTCCGCCCCGTCCTTTGACCGCCCATACCCTGCGATTGAAACGGGCGGCACTGTACCTCATTACCGCATCGGTTCGGTGTCCGCCACTGTCGACGCAGACGGCAGATATGGGAAGATCAGGAACCGCGCGCAAATGGCGGAAGCGACGGGCGATAAGCTGGTCGAGTGCGTCCCACGGGCCGGGGCGGGAGGTGTCGCCGTGAATAATCTGATAGTCGATGGACCAGCTTTCCTCCGCACGACCCCAACCGATGACCTCAAGTTCAAGTCGGTCATCCTGCACGTCAACGCCGCATGTCAGGATCGCGACACCATCTGGCAGGACCTCGTTCCAAGGAACGTCCGTCTCCCGCGCCCGTGATTGCAGTGCGTCGGGCGAGAGCGGTGCCGTTTCGCGGTCCTCGAGGCTCTCGCCCAGGGCCACGTTCGTCCAGACCTGTAACCGCGACGGATCAGACTTGCTGGCGAGGAAGTCGCGCGCGATCTCGGCCCATGTGACGAAGGGCGAGAAGAGGCCGGAAATGTGGAACGACGCGGTGATGCCGTCGCCGTCTGCGGTGGCCCGCCATTGCGCGCCCGCCAAGAGCTTCGGCTTATCGCGCTCCTCTATGACGCCGCCGCAAGAAGGGCAGGCAAGGTGTGCCGTCTCGGGCTTGCCGTCCTGCCAGTGGAGATGAGCGAAGACGGGGACGAAGAACTCGCCGCAGGATGGGCAGGGCAGGAAAAGGCGGCGCTGGTCGCCTTCCTCATAGGCGCGTTCGATGCGGGAGACGCCCTTGATGGTCGGCGTACTGGTGAGAAGGATTTTTCTTTTCCCCCGGAATGTGGCGGTGCGAGCAGCGGCAAGCTGAACCGGATCGCCCTCGTCGCCAGCCGACGCGGGGAAGGCGTCGACCTCATCCATCAAGACGAACCTCGCAGGCGTGCTGCGTAAGCCAACGCCGCTATTTGCGCCGACGAAGGCCACCGCGCCACCGGGGAAGGCCTTGAAGAAGGCGGAATTGCCGCTCTTGCGTGGCCCCGGCTGCACGATGCGTGAAGCCAACTCTGGCGTCGCCTCCAGCATTGGATCGACGCGGGTGCGGACGAAGCGCCGCGCGGCTTCGGTCGTGGGTTGCACCACGAGCGTCAGACCCGGCCAGAGGTGGATCGCGGCCCCTGTGAAGTTCAGCAGGACCTCGCTCTTGCCGATCTGCGCGGCGGACATGATCACGACCCGCTCATAGGGCGACGCGGGAGACAGGCAGTCCATGACCTCCCGCAGGTAGGGCGTCCGGGCGTTGCGCCATCGTCCCGGCTCTGCTGTGGTCTGCGGAAGCATGCGGTGGCGTTCTGCCCATTCCGAAACGGTGATTGCGGGATCGGGTGCGAGGCCTCTCCGCCAGATTGCGTCGACGTCAAATTCGGTGTTCACTCGATTATCCATGCTACGGAGGCACCATGAAATACTGCTTGCGAGCTATTTGCTTAATAATGGCGATGGTGGCTGCGTCACTGGAGGCCTCCGCTGCCTTTGTTTCGGGATATGCTGACTGGAAGAAAATGAGCGAGGTCCAGAAGCGCGCGTACGTAAGGGGTCTGGTGGATGGAATGATGGTTGTGGAGATTGGAAACGATAGCAGTAGAGCCAATATCGCGGGTTTTATGGATTGTGCGGATCAGCTTAACCTCACTGACGAAATGATGGCGGAGGCCATTTCTGAGTACTACAAGGCGCGCCCCCAAAGTTGGAAGTTTCCTCCGTATGGACCTTTTCACGAAAGCATCATGAAGGGCGCATGTCTCGACTTCATAAATTCGTCGCGCCGGAAGCTCGGGTTGCAACCTTGGACATCCAAATAGCTCCCCAATTCCTGCTTGCAACAAAAGCGAGGACGGTTTGATGTGGATGCAATTCTCTACGATTTCGTTGCTGCTGTTGCTCGCACCGTACGCAGACGCTGCCGAGTTTGTGTGCCGCTCGGAAATAGGTGTGCGTTGCACGAGTGCGGCGGCGGGATGCTGGAGCAAGGAAATCTCTGATCTTCCTACCGTCATAACGTTAGATACCAAAACCCGTTTGATGTCGGAGTGCTACAAGGAAGTTGGATGTGGAAACTTCGGCGAAATTATCCATTTTCAGCAATCGGACAGAGCTATTCTCGTTTTCGCGTTGGGTCGCGCAACTACTCAACAGTTCAGCTTAGATCGAAACGACCTGATGTTCCGTAAAGTGGTAGGAATTCTTGGTGATGAAACCGAAATTGTGTGGGGCAAGTGTGACCTACTCTCAAACTGAGCGCTCATCATTCCTCGCCATTTGATGAGATGCAAATTGAAGTGGAGGCGAGTTCGGTAAGGTGCAGTCGGACAAGCTTGTCCAATGCAATGAAAGTCTCTTGAGGGTTTGATATTAGGGCCGCTGCAAGCTCTGTAGCAGCCCTGCTTGCCCAACCGATCCACGCGTCGCGCTCGAAACGGGCGCGCTCAAAGATCGCCTTCTCCACCTCGGCGCGGTCTAGCAGCTTACCCTCCTTCTGCTTGAGTTCCAGTTCGACCAGCTTGGCCTCAGTTTGCAGCTTTTGAGCGCGCATGGCGGCAACCATCCCGAGCTTTCCTTCGGGGGCATTTCCCGTGGCGGCTTCCCGGCGCTTCGGATCGAGGTTGTTGGCGATCCACTCCTTGCCCTTGATAGGGTCGATCTTGCCGTCCCGTTCGACGGGCAGTCCCTCGGCCACAAGCTGGCTGATCCGGCCCCTCGACAGGCCAACCTCCTTGGCGAAGGCGATTTGGGTCAGAGTGCTAGGCATGGGGGCCTCCAAAAACTAGCTGAGTTCTGAGGTGCGGCGGCCCCGCATCCCCGAGCCGGGGAAGTACCTACGCCCTGCAATTCCTGTCGGTCTGTTTTCCCCGAGAGGGGGCGGGGGCGGTCCGTGGCGGGGCGGCGGGCGTGAAGCCCGCCTGTGGCCCTCCTATTGCGTTTGTGCGGCATGTCAGAACGGGACCTCCTCCCGGTCGGTGTGGGGGTCGTACTCGGCGATGCGGATCAGCGCCTCCGCGTCGGTCCGAAGCTGGCGCAGGCGCTTGGTGGTGCCGTAGGCCCGGAAGAACTCCCGGCGCACCAAGCGGGCGACCTCGAGAAACCGATGGATGGTGGGCTGGAAGTTGTCATCCCGGAGCAGCCGCTTTGCCGTGGCCCACAGGACAGCGGCAGAGAAGCCGTTGATGCCCATCGCCCGGTCAAACCCCTCGTCGTCCTCGTTGATCAGTTCCAGCAGCGCCTCGGCGTAGTCCCTGGTGATCTTGCTGGCGGTCGGGAATGCCGCGAGCATGGCACCGAGGATCGGCGCTGCCTCGTCCTCGGTCGCCTTCCGGGTCAGCGCGTGGATCAGCATCTCCTCGTCGCGGCGCAGGACGGGAAGCTCAGGCAGAACTTCCGTCACCAGCCGCTTCGCCCTCGGATACTCGTTCTCGGCATCGTCGAAATCGATGTCGCGGATACCGATGGCGTCGCCGTATCGGGCTGCGCGGTCCTTCACCAGCGCGAGCGTGGCGCGGTGACGGCGGGAGTGGGCGACGAAGCCCGTGCCTGCGGCGTGGAGGTCCAGTTCGTTGCTCATGACCGCCCCCTCAGCCCGAAGGCTCCGTACGCCACAGCTTCGTGTTCATCCGCCTTGGATCGAGCCTTGGGGCGGTCGAAGGTGCGGGCCGCGTCGATTACGTTGCCCTGATGGTCGATGGTCACGCCCTGCGCGGGCTTGCGCTCGTCGGTCCAGCGTTCTCCGGTCAGCCACGTCGCCGGGTGCGCGGTGTACCGGGTTTCCTGCCCTGCCCTTTCACTGGCGTAGAGCTTCGCCCCCTCGATGATCGCGGCTGCCGATGCACCCCCCTTGATCGCCTTGTCGAAGGCGCGCCTTGCAGCGCCCTTCGCCTTGCGGAGCGGATACGCCAGCCAGAACTCATCGAAGGCGCGGGAGTGATCTTCCTGCCGCGTCCCCTGTTGAAATGATCCACGGGGGGTATGGGGGGATATATCTTTTTCAACGGGTTCTATCTCAACGGGTTCAATAATAGGGTTAGTAGGACACTGGTGTCCTAACTGAGGGGACACAGGTGTCCTGAATGAGGGGACACTGGTGTCCTGAATGGAGGCGTCATTCGGGACACTGGTGTCCTCACTGGCGGCCTCATTCGGGACGCGGGTGTCCTGAATGGAATTCCCGCTGCGGTCGCCGGGCAACTCCATCTGGTAGCGGTTCGACTTGCCGAAGCCGCCGCGCCTCTTCTGGAGATAGCCCGCGTCGCAGAGTTCCGCGATGCAGCGCTTGACGCTGCGATCCGTCGCGCCCACCGCCTTCGCCAACGTTTCGAGCGACGGCCATGCGTCGCCTGTCTGGCGGTTCGTGTACCGGGCGATGACGTAGGCGGTGCGGAATGCCAGTGCCGAGAGCGCCGGATCGGATGAAACCTGATCCAGCCATGACCAGCGGTCGCGGGTGAAGGTGTCAGACATGCTGCACCCCCATTTCCGAAGTTGCGCTGTGGATCAGCGTGCGGTAATTTCCGACCTGATCTCTGCTCCCCTGCGAGGTCACCCCGTACTGCCCTGCCATGACAGCCATCATGGCAGGGCTTTTACTTTCAGAAGGGGGCCACCCCTTCCCTTCGATCCTTGTCACTTTGTCCGTTCCTTTCGCTATTCGCGTGGGGAACGTGAGGTCGGTTTAATGGCGGATCAGCCTGAATTCCCAAGCTGCATGTCGTGGGTTCGATTCCCATCGCCCGCTCCAGTCATCCCCCCGCTTATGACGTCGGTTCCTCGTTGAGCACCACGAAGTCCTGGCCGGTTCGGGTATCGGGCGTTGACGGCAGGTCCGTCGTGACCAGGACGAGGCCGATGTGCATGCGCTGCTTCATGGCGTTCACCACGTCCGCCCCGGCACGGATGCGGTTGATGACGGAGGTGTCGGGCGAGGCCGTTCCGCCATGGGCGAGGGCGTGCCAGCTCATCTTGCCGTCGCCGGCAGCACTCAGGATGAAGACGTGATCGCCCAGGGGCTGGTCGGCGGGGTCGAGCGTGGCCTTTCCGGAGATCACCTCATCGCCATTCTCCATGATGGCGATCGTCCTGTCAGCGCTGCTGACAATGACCGAGACGGCATCGGCGTCCGCATCGTCGGGGTGATGCGCCTTGGCGCCCTTGAGCTTCGCCTCGGCGGCGTCGATCTCCTTCTCGGCATCCTGCGAGAGGACGAGGCCCGGATGGCTGACGTCGAGGGGCGCGCTGTGCGTATCCGCGATGATCACCGCGGTTCCGACATGGGTGATGGTGAACAGGAGCTTCGAGAACTCGGTCGGCAGGCGCACGCAGCCATGCGAGGCAGGATAGCCCGGCAGCTTGCCGGCATGGAGCGCCACGCCCGACCAGGTGAGGCGGTTCATGTTGGGCATGGGCGCATTGTTGTAGGTCGAGGAGTGGTGGTTCTTGTCCTTCTGCAGGATGGTGAACACGCCCGTGGGCGTCGCATGCCCCGGCTTGCCGGTGGAACAGGTCGACACGGCGATGCGGATGCCGTTCCTGTAGACATGGACGAGCTGCTCCGAGATCGAGACGATGATGGCGACCGGCCCTTCGGGCGAACGCTCCGGATGCCAGGTGAACTGTCCGGGCTTGAGCTTGCTGATCTCCTCCACCATGTCGGCGAAAACCCGGCTCCCGGCCACCTGCCAGGCTGCGAACAGGGTGGCGGCGGCAAGAAGCGCGCGGCGCGGCAGGACGGGTGACGTCATCTGGCAGTCTCCGGATTGGTGAGCATCGCGACAGAGTGGAGATTGCAATCGTCTGCGTCAAGCATGCCGCTGACCCCAGGGTACCTCAGCAGCCGAGGAGGCGCCGGGCCTTGCTGCTGTCGAAGAAGGAGGCGGTCCCCTCGAATTCGCCCCTGATCTCGATGCCCGGATAGAAGCGATCCGTCAGCTCCCGGCTCGTCCTGTTCATGGCGGAGACCGGCGCCACAATGTTGAAGGGCTGGTAGCCGGAATGCCGGAGTTCGAGGCTCCGCAGGCAGGCTTCCATCGCCATGCCGAAGGTGGTGAAGCCGAACAGGGAGCGCGCACCGCGCGCGAGCCGCTTGTAGGAGCGCCGCGCCTCCTCCCGCTCTTGCACCAGCATGTGGAA
This sequence comes from Aestuariivirga sp., assembly GCA_020252385.1. GTDB lineage: Bacteria > Pseudomonadota > Alphaproteobacteria > Rhizobiales > Aestuariivirgaceae > Aestuariivirga. Next base: position 1,047 of record JADCDC010000089.1, on the reverse strand, counting down.
GCGGAGCGCGCTGACCGTCATCTCCGGATGGCGGCGTGCCATGGCCTGCGCCTGGACCTCGAGCGTGAGTTTCGAGAGGCCATAGGCATCCTCCGCCAGGCAGGGATGTGCCTCATCCACGGGAAAATACAGGAAGCTCGGACGGAGGCTGAAGGTGAGACCGTAGACATTGCAGCTCGAGGCGAGCGAGACCCGCGTGATCCCGCGCTCCGCCGCAGCGCGCAGCACATTGTAGCTTCCCGTCACGTTGCCATTGTGCACCACCACGTCATGCGCGGACATGGCGGGGTTGACGGCGAGGTGGAGGACGGCGTCGGCACCTTCGAGATGCGCCAGGAGGCTTTCATAGTTGGTGACGTCGCAGATGTGGACGGCGAGCCTCGGATGCGCGGGAAGCGCTGCGTTTTCAGCGCTCTCAAGGCCGATCACCTCAATGCCCCGGCGCAGCGCCTCCCGGACGACCTCGCGTCCGAGCGCGCCGCCGGCTCCCGTCACAACCAGTTTCATTTCGCGGGAAGCCTAACCCATCACGACGGGGTTGGCCAAGGGCTGGCCGGACGGGGTGCGAGGAAGCGGTTGAGCACGTTGCGCGTCACCTGCATCACCATCTCGTCGCGGCGGGCGAGGCCCATGATCCAGTCGCAGGTGCCGGCATGAAAGACCTCGCCCCGGCCCTTCGGGAAATGCACGATCATGCCCGCCCCGCGCTTCGTCGCCTCGATGGCGGCCGCGTCGCTCCGGCCCATCAGGACGGAGGCGACATATTCGCCATCCTCGATCCCGAGGAAGCTGCGTCCGGGCCGGATCGCCGGGCCCTCCTCGACCGTCGCGGACAGGCCGAGCGCCAGGATCACCAGACCGTCCGGGACCTGCGCCGGATCGGCGGGATAGGGCAGTCCGCCGCGGATCTCGTAAGGAAGGCCATCGACCTCATAGCCGAAGATGCGCGCGGCCGCCCCCAGCACGTCGCCATAGTAGAGCCCGGTGCCTGCGAAGACCCAGTGCTCCGGCCGGTAGACGGGAAAGCCCTTGGCGCCGCGCGGGCTG
>JADCDC010000088.1 GCA_020252385.1 Aestuariivirga sp. | reverse complement strand
GTAATAGGCGCCGCCGCCGCCATGCTTGGGATGGGCGGGCTGGAAGCCGGCGACCAGGCTTCTGAATTCCGGCTCGTGAAACCATTCGGTGACCAGCCGCCTGAGCCGCCCGGCGCGCTCGGGGGCGTGGAAATGGCCCGCTCCGTGCAGCGTGTGGCGCGAGTAGGGCGAATCCCCCTTGCCGGTGATGACCAGCACGTTTCGGGCACCCATCGCCTGCGCGTCGCGCAGGAAGCCAAGAAGATTGACGCGCGCCATCTCGATGCCGGTGCCATGCAGGTCGAGGCGGCGCTCGATCTCCACCTGGCCGCGCGTCAGGCGCTGCGCCGTCCGGCGGTCGAGGCCGGTGATCTGCGGGGGCGGCTTGTGGAGCGGCGACGGCACGTGCACATGCGGTGCCGAGGGAAGCGGCAGGCTCTTCCTTGCAGGCGCTGCGGCCGCAGGCGAGGGCTTGTTGCGCGCGGGGCGCGGCCGGAGTGGCTTGATGGTCTTGGCGGTCTCGAGCCAGAGGTCGAAGTCAGTGGGCTTGCGGCTCATCACGGCAGACCCAATTCTTCTGCCACGGGGATGGGCAGCAGCACCGTCATGCGGCCTTGGCTCTTCATCGGCCCGGCGATCCGTGCCGCTTCCTCCCCGAAGCCCCAATAGACGTCGCCCCGGGCAAGGCCCCGGATGGCGCTGCCCGTGTCCTGGGCGATCAGAAGCTGGCGGAATGGTCTCATGCCGCCTTCATCGCCCGCCGGGACCTCGGCGTCCAGCCAGACAGGGGTACCGAACATCCACCAGGACCGATCGACGGCCAGGCTGCGGCGGGGCGTCAGCTGCACGTGCTGGGCCCCCAGCGCACCGAGCTCCGGCCGCGTCAGCACCGCTTCGCGGAAGAAGATGAAGGACTGGTTCTCCCACATGAGGGCGCGCGCCTCCTGGGGGTGGCCTGCCATCCAGGCGCGGATCGCCTGCATGGACATGGCCTCCGGGCTAAGGATCCCGCGGTCGACGAGCAGGCCGCCAATTCCGGTATAGGGCAGGCCGGACTTCGCCTCGTAGGTGAGGCGCATGGTGCCGCCATCCGTCAGCCGCACGCGCCCGGAGCCCTGGACATGAATGAAGAAGGCATCGGCCCAGTCCGCCAGATAGACGAGTTCGAGGCCCTGCCCGGCAAGCGCCCCCTCCTCGATCTCCCGGCGGGTGAAATAGAGTTTCGCGACGCCGTCGACCCAGCGGCCGAAGGCCGGGCCGGAACCCGCGCGTTCGGCCTCCGGGAAGGCCACGAGATCGGGCGGGCGGCGGTAGATGGGCACGCGAAACACGGGGGTTTCCCAGCGGCTTCCGGCCACCTCGGGCTCGAAATAGCCGGTGAACAGCCCCTCCGGCCGCGCCGGGTCGCGCACCCGAAAGGGCCGGAAGCGGCTCTCGAAGAAGCGGCGGCCATCCGCGGCCGCGAGGGCCTCCCCGCAGAGCTCACTCCAGGAGCTGCGTTGGCCGCCGAGGCGCACAGGGCGCGAAAAGCCCGTACCCGTGTCGAGGATCTCGCGGCAGGACAGGCGGAACGCCACCAGCGCGCCCGAATGGTCATGCTCCGGCCAGCCAGGAAGCGCCTCGAAGCCGATGGGCTCGAGCAGGGAGGCCGCGGGGGCGCCTTGGTCCATGGCCCGAAGCCCCGCGGTCAGGCGGGTGCCTGGGTCGCCACCAATTTCCAGTTGGGATTGCGGGAGGTCACGTCGCGCTCGAAGGTCCAGACATCGGTGACCTCGCGAATCTCCTTCGGATCGCCGTCGATCACCTCGCCCGCCTTGTCATAGGTCGCGGTGATGAGTTCGCTCACGAAGGCCATGGTGATGCTGGCCTTCTTGCCGCCGACAAGAGAGGCCGACTGCATGGTGGCCTTGTCGATCCCCACGAAGCGGGAATCGACGCGCTGGCCCAGGGCCTGCCGCTCGTCGATGGCGCGGGCGAAGCCGTCGAAGACGTCCTTCGACAGCAGGTTCTTGAGCGCGGCCTTGTCGCCCTTGGCGAAACCGTCCACGATCATTTCATAAGCCATCTTCGCACCTTCCACGAAGGAGCGGGGGGTGAACTGGGGATCCATCTCGGCGATCTGCCCGAGGGCGGCGGCAAGCTCCGATCCGGGCTCGGCAAATCCCGTCCACACGGGTGCCGCGGGTTCCCGCTCGTCCTCCCCGGGAGCCGGGGCAGGAGCATTCTGGGGGAAGCGCAGGACACCGTCCTGGGTCTCGCGGTCCTTCTGCAATTCGCCGCGCTTGCTGCCGAACGGGTCGAGCGGCGGCTTTTCCGCCCCGGTCCTGGTGCCAAGCACGGACTTGAGCCGCCAGAACACCACCAGCGCGACGGCAAGAAGAAGGATGTTCAAGGGATCGAAATTCATTCCATCATCCAGTTTGGCAGGCTCCGGAGGCTCAATTTTCAACGAAACTGGCGCCACCCATGACCCGACCTATATATAGGTGCCGGCCGTGAGGTCCAAGGCCAAAGGATGCCGTTTCCGACCATGACACGCTTGTTACCGCTCCTGATGCTCGCGGGCCTTGCCGCGGAGCTTGCCTCGATCATCCTGGTCGGCAATCTGCTCGGTGTCGGGCCGACGCTGCTGCTGCTGTTCGGGGGCGGCATCCTCGGTTTCGCACTGATCCGGTCCGCCGGTCTGGGCATCGCCGCGGCACTTCGTTCACCGGTTCAGGGGTCCACCCTTGAGAAGGGGGTGGCGGGCAAGGCCGTGGCGCGGGTGCTGGCGGGGCTGTTCTTCCTGATTCCGGGCTTCCTCAGCGACGTCTTCGGTCTTCTGCTGCTCCTGCCCCCGGTCAGGAGCTGGCTCGGGGCGAAGCTCCCCTTCGCGAGTTTTTCCGCCGGGCGGCCCTCATCCAGGCGTTATGAAACCGTGATCGATGCCGAGGCGGTGGAAGTCGTGGGCGAAATCCTGCCGCCCGAGCCGCGGCCGAGGCGGGACGGCCAGGAGGGCGACGGCCGCTAGAGCACCGTCCATGCCGGGCATGTTCATGGCTTGCGGCACGGGGGGAGTGCGTGTTAGCGAGGGCCGATTTTCCGAGAAAGGCACAGAATGTCCAAGACCCCGATCCCCGATCCCGCGCAGGAAAGCAATGAAAATGGATCAGCCGTGGCGATCCCCGAGGCGGACACCGGACAGAAGCCCTCGATTCGCGTGCTCGGCCAGTACCTGAAGGACCTGAGCTTCGAAAGCCCCAATGCCCCCCAGAGCCTCGCCACGCAGCAGGGCCAGCCCGACATCGCCATCTCCGTCAACGTGAACGCAAGAACCCTGGCGCCGACGGATTTCGAGGTCGAACTTCACCTCGAGGCCAAGGCTTCTTCGCAGGACAAGGCGGTGTTTGCCGCTGAACTGATCTATGCCGGGACGTTCCGGCTCGAGAACTTCCCGCAGCAGATTCTGCATCCGGCGATCCTCATCGAATGTCCGCGCCTGTTGTTCCCCTTCGCCCGCCAGATCCTGGCGGAGGCGACGCGCAACGGCGGCTTCCCGCCGCTCATGCTGGACCCCATCGACTTCGCCTCCATGTATCAGCGCCGGCTTCAGCAGCAGACCGCCGGACAAGCCTAGGCTCGACCCTGTCTCCAGAGCGCGCTATCGCCGAGTAAGGCGACGAAGGCAGCATGTGCCTGCCGTTCGTCCTCGGTGAGCCGGGCCGGAAGCGGAGCCGGACGCTGCAGGTCGATGGGCCCTGCAATCACCGTGGTCGTGCGCTTCACCCGCGATGCCTCGAGGATGAGGGCAGTCTGACGTCCGCCGATCAGCTCGAGATAGACTTCGGCCAGGAGTTCCGAATCGAGCAACGCGCCGTGCTTGCTGCGCTTGCTGTTGTCGATGCCATAGCGGCGGCAGAGCGCATCGAGGCTGTTGGCAGCGCCGGGGTGCTTCTGCCGGGCCAGGTGAAGCGTGTCGACGACGCGCTCCGGCGGCAGCGCGGGGAGCCCGAGGAAGGCCAGTTCGGCATTGAGGAAGGCCATGTCGAAGCTGGCATTGTGGATGATGAGCGTCGCATCGCCGATGAAGGCGAGAAAATCTGACACGATCGCCGCGAAGACGGGCTTGTCGCTCAGGAATGCCGCGGACAGGCCATGGACGGCTTCCGCTTCCCTGGGCATGTCGCGCTCGGGGTTGATGTAGGCGTGGAAGCTTCGCCCGGTGGGAAGGTGGTTCAACAGTTCGACCGCGCCCAGTTCCACGATGCGGTGGCCGGTCGCGGGATCGAGCCCCGTGGTCTCGGTATCCAGGATGATTTCCCGCATCATGCTCCCCGCCTCGCCCTTCGTCTCAGTTCCGCGATCACCCGATCGACCTCGCGCCCTGTATCGGCAAGGCTTACCGAGGTGTCTATCACATAATGGGCCCGCGCCCGCTTCTGATCGTCCGGCAGCTGCTTGGAGAGGATGAAGTCCAGCTTCTCCTCGCTCATGCCCGGCCGCTGCAGCGCCCGCTCGCGCTGCAGCCTTGCGCCGGCAGACACCACGATGATGACGTCGACCTCTTGATCGCGTCCGGTTTCGAAGAGCAGCGGCATGTCCAGCACCGCGACGTCGGCGCCCGACGCCGCGCAGCCGGCGAGGAACTGGTCCTGCAGAGCTCGCACCAGGGGATGAACGGCAGCCTCGATCCGTGACAGAAGTGCAGGCTCGGCCTGCAAGAGAGCCGCAAGCCGGCTCCTGTCGACGCGGCCCTCGACGACGGCTCCGGGCGCGATCGCGGCCACCGGCTTCACTGCAGCGCCACCGCTGGCATAGAGCGCATGCACCGCGGCATCGCTGTCGAACACCGGAATGCCGCGCGCCGCGAACATCTTCGCCGTCTCGCTCTTGCCCATGGCGATCGAGCCCGTCAGTCCGGCAACAATCATTGACGGTAACCGGGATCGATGTCGCGGGCGACGAGATCATGCAGTTCGGGCGTCACCCGCGGCGTGACACCGAACCAGAGGGAGAAGCCCCGCACCGCCTGGTGCAGCAGCATGCCCAAGCCTTCGACCACGGTGTTTCCGCGCAGCGCTGCATCACGCAGCAGCTTCGTGCGGAGCGGCACATAGACGATGTCGGTCACCACGGCATCGCTTGCAAGCCGCGAGAGATCAAGGTCGAGATCGGGCTGCCCCTTCATGCCGAGCGAGGTGGTGTTGACCAGAAGGCTGCAGTCGGAGAGTTGATCGGCCACCTTCTCCCAGGCCACCGGCACGACGCGCGGACCGAAGCGCGTGCGCAGGAGATCTGCCTTCTCGATCGTGCGGTTGGCGACGGCCACCTCGGAGGCGCCCCGTTCCAGCAGTGCGTTGACGATCGCCAGCGAGGCGCCGCCCGCACCCAGCACGACGGCGCGCCGGTTTGCGAGCGAGACGCCGGGGGCCGACTGCAACAGGCTATTGATGAAGCCCTCGCCATCCGTGTTGGTGCCATGCGCCTTGCCGTTCCGCAGGAAGACCGTGTTCACCGCACCAAGGCGCGCCGTCGTGTCGTCAGCGGGCGTCACCAGACGGAAGGCATTCTCCTTGTGGGGAATCGTGACGTTGCAGCCGGCATAGCCTTCGGCCGCGAGGCTACCGAGGAAGGATGTGAGGTTGGCAGGTTCGACGGGCTGGCGCGTGTAGCTGCCATCGATGCCATGCTGCTTCAGCCAATAGCCATGGATGAGCGGCGAGCGCGAATGGCTGATGGGCCAGCCGATCACACAGGCCTTGATCATGTGGAGAGCTCCCTCACGCGCCGCAGGTGATCGAGAAGCGGAAGGAGGGGAAGGCCGAGGATCGTCGTGTGATCGCCCGTCACCTCCTCGAACAGCTGGATGCCGAGGCTCTCGATCTTGTAGCCGCCGACGGAGGCGGTGCAATCCTCTCCCACCGCATCGAGGTAGTTCTCGAGGAAGCGGTCCGAAAAGGACCGGACGGCGAGAAATGCCTCTGCGGTATGAGACCAGCCGGCCACTCCGTCCTCGGCACAGACGACCGAGGAGATGAGCGCATGGGTGCGGCCCCTGAGCGCGATGAGATGCTCGCGGCATTCGTCCCTGCTCGACGGCTTGGCGAAGATCCTGCTGCCGAGCGCCAGCACCTGGTCCGCGCCGATGACGATCGCCTGCGGGAAGCGGCGGGACACCTCGATGGCCTTGGCCTCGGCGAGGACCTGGGCCACTCCCGATGGCGCCAGACCCGGATGACGGGACGCGATTTCACGTTCATTCACCCGGGGGGCGACGGCCGTGAATTCGAGTCCCGCATTTCTCAGCAGGGCCTGGCGCGTGGGGCTGGTGGAGGCAAGGATGATCATTGCGCGTCAATCCGCTTCGAATCCGAGAGCATGTTGAGAATCGTCGCCGCTGTCTCCTCGACCGAGCGGCGGGTCACGTCGATCATCGGCCAGTCGTTCTTGGAGCACAGGGTCTTCATCGCCAGCAGTTCATCGGTGATCAGCCGCGGATCGACATAGTCGGTGGAGCGGCTTTCCTTGAGCGAGAGAAGACGGTGCCGCCTGATCTGGGCGATCCGCTCGGCGCTGGCGATCAGCCCGACGACGAGAGGCCCCTCGACCTCGAACAATTGCCGCGGCACGGGAATGGCCGGGACGATCGGAATGTTGGCCGTCCTTATGCCGCGCTGGGCAAGGTAGATCGAGGTCGGCGTCTTCGAGGTGCGGCTGACGCCCAGCAGGATGACATCGGATTTGCCGATGTCATCGAGGTTCTGTCCGTCATCATGCGCCATGGTGAAGTTCAATGCGTCGATCCGCCTGAAGTAGTCGGAATTCAGCGCATGCTGGCCGCCCACCTGCGGACGCGACGTGGCGTTCAGATACTCCGAGAGGATCGAGATGATGGGATCGAGGATCGAGAGGCAGGGAACGCCCATCGCCTCGCATTGCTGCTCGAGGTGCTTGCGGATGTCGGGGTTGATGAGGGTGAAGAGGACGATTCCCGGCTGCGCCTCGATCTCGCGGAGCGCCCGGTTGAGCTGGGAGGGCGTGCGTACAAGCGCATAGATATGGGCGATGGGCCGGAAGTCCGCATATTGGGCGGCGGCGGCCTTGGCCACGGTGTTCAAGGTCTCGCCGGTGGCATCCGACACCAGGTGAAGATGGAAGAACCGCTGTGAACCGGACTGGGGCATTGCTGTTGATGAAATGTGGATGCTCTGGATATCCGGCCGGTGTTGGCGATGGCAGTCCGGTTTGTCCGTTTCGCCGTCCACAGTCCACCCCGGCCGCCATGGACTTCCTGGACAGTGTGGATAAGGAACGGCGCAGGCTTACGGTCGGGCCAATGTGTTGACTGCTTCTAGCTCATTAACGATCTGGTAACACGTGTTAATTTTCGGTTAATGGGTTGCGTCGGGAAAGTCTCGCCCAAGGAGCCACTTGACCTGTGGACGATCATTGGATTGGGGTGTATCCCGCTTCCACGGGTCCAAACAAAAGATACAAGAAGAGATAGAATGGTAGATATGAGGAGGGACGCCTCGGCCTCCCGCAGTGCCTTGCTCGATGTTCTGACGCGCCGTCCGGCGGCACGCAGGCCGATGTGGTTCATGCGCCAGGCTGGGCGCTATCTTCCCGAATACCGGGCCGTGCGTGAGAAGGCGGGGTCCTTCCTCGACCTGTGCTACAACCCGGAACTGGCCGCCGAAGTGACGGTGCAGCCGCTCCGGCGCTATGATCTCGATGCCGCGATCCTGTTTGCCGACATCCTGGTGGTGCCGCATGCCATGGGGCTCTCGCTCAAGTTCGAGGAGGGCGAGGGACCGGTGCTTCAGACCGTGCGCAGCCTTGACGAACTGGCGGCCCTGAAGCCCGTCGCCCAGTCGCATGAGGTGAAGCAGGTCTGCCGGACGGTGGCGCTGACACGGTCGCAACTGGGGCCGGACAAGGCGCTGATCGGCTTCTGCGGCGCGCCCTGGACGGTGGCAAGCTACATGATTGCGGGTGGCAGTTCCGACCGCGTGGTGGCCAAGATCGCAGCCTACCAGCGCCAGGACTGGTTCTGCGCGCTGATCGACCGCCTGGTGGCCGAATCCGTCGATTATCTCTGCGCCCAGGCCGATGCCGGGGCACAGGCCGTGCAGATCTTCGATTCCTGGGCGGGCGATCTGGTCGGGACGGAGCTCGATGACTTCGTGCTGAAGCCGATTGGCGCCATCATCGCGGGTGTCAGGCGACGTCATCCCGATCTGCCGGTGATCGTTTTCGCCCGCGGCATCGGTGCGCACCAGTCGCGCGCGGCGGCCCTTCCCGGGGCCAACGCCATCGGCATCGAGACGGAGTTCGATCCGTCCCTTCTGCCGGCGGACGTCGTGGTTCAGGGCAATCTGGACCCCGTGGCGCTGCTGGCAGGCGAGAAGGTTGTCCAGAAGGAGGTGGAGCGCATCTGCGCCTCGCTCGACCGGCGCCGCCACATCTTCAACCTGGGCCACGGCATCAGGCTCGGCACGGAGCCCGCGGTTGTGGGCGCGGTTGTTGACGCGGTCAGGCGTTTCGATGGCTGAGAGCTATCTGTGGATCAAGGTCGTCCACGTCCTTGCGGTGATCTCGTGGATGGCCGGCCTTTTCTACCTGCCGCGGCTTTTCGTCTATCACGCCGAAAACATCGGCAAGGCGGATCTCGTCGCGGTCTTTACCGTCATGGAAAGGCGGCTCCTCAAGGCCATCATGCGGCCGGCGGCGCTGGTGTCCGTGCTCACCGGGCTTTGGCTCATCAAGGCGGGGAACTGGTTCGGCCCGGTGCCGGTCTGGCTCTGGCTGAAGCTGCTGCTGATCGCCGGGATGCTCGGGTTCCACGGCATGCTGGAAGTGCATGCGGGGCGCTTCCGTAATGGCCGCGAAACGCGGCCCGGCCGCTATTTCCGCATCATCAACGAAGTGCCGACTGTGCTGCTCATCGCGATCGTCATTCTGGTGATCGTGAAGCCCTTCTGAGTTTGTTGTTGGCGCGGAGGCGGCGAGCGTCTATATTCCATCTGCTTCGCATCGCTCCGGCTTGATGCGACCCCGCCTCAACGTTCCCGCCAGCGGCCGGAACCCCCCTTAGTGAAAAGATAAATGACCGCCATATCTGAGCTGAAAGAAATCAAGCTTCAGGATCTCAAGTTGAAGACGCCCGCCGAGCTGGTGTCGCTGGCTGAGGAACTGGAAGTAGAAAATGCCAGCGCCCTGCGCAAGCAGGAGTTGCTGTTCGCCATTCTGAAAAACCTCGCCATCCGCGACGTCGAAATCATCGGTGAAGGCGTCGTCGAAGTCCTGCAGGACGGTTTCGGCTTCCTGCGTTCGCCCGATGCCAATTACCTCGCTGGTCCCGACGACATCTACATCAGCCCGAGCCAGATCCGGAAGTTCACCCTCCGCACCGGCGACACGGTCGAGGGCCAGATCCGCAGCCCCAAGGACGGCGAACGCTATTTCGCCCTCGTCAAGGTGAACCGGATCAATTTCGAGGACCCCGAGAAGACCCGGCACAAGGTCCATTTTGACAACCTGACGCCGCTCTATCCCGACGAGCGCCTGGAGATGGAGACCGGCGATCCGACCAAGAAGGATTATTCTTCCCGGGTAATCGACATCGTCTCCCCGCTCGGCAAGGGCCAGCGCGGCCTGATAGTGGCTCCGCCGCGCACCGGCAAGACGGTGCTGCTCCAGAACATCGCGCACGCCATCACCGCCAATCATCCCGAGTGCTACCTGATCGTCCTGCTGATCGACGAGCGGCCGGAGGAAGTGACCGACATGCAGCGCTCGGTGAAGGGTGAGGTGATCAGCTCGACCTTCGACGAGCCGGCCTCCCGACACGTCCAGGTTGCAGAAATGGTGATCGAGAAGGCCAAGCGCCTGGTCGAACACGGGCGTGACGTGGTCATCCTTCTCGACTCGATCACCCGCCTCGGACGGGCCTACAACACGGTCGTACCCTCGTCCGGAAAGGTCCTGACCGGCGGTGTCGACGCCAATGCCCTGCAACGGCCGAAGCGCTTCTTCGGCGCGGCGCGCAACATCGAGGAAGGCGGCTCGCTTACCATCATCGCCACCGCGCTGATCGATACGGGCAGCCGCATGGACGAGGTGATCTTCGAGGAATTCAAGGGCACGGGCAATTCGGAAATCATTCTCGACCGCAAGGTGGCCGATAAGCGCGTCTTCCCCGCGATTGACATTCTCCGCTCCGGCACCCGCAAGGAAGAACTGCTGGTCAAGCCGGACCTGCTGAAGAAGACCTATGTGCTGCGGCGCATCCTCAACCCCATGGGGACGGTCGACGCCATCGAGTTCCTGCTCGACAAGCTGCGGCAGACCAAGGGCAACAGCGATTTCTTCGATTCGATGAACGCCTGACGCCCGTGCAGGGCTGCTTTCGATTGATTCGAGGTCGAAATGACAGCCGGTGACACGATTTTTGCCTTGTCTTCCGGGGCCGGACGGGCCGCGGTGGCGGTCATCCGCATCTCCGGCGCTGCGACGGCCCCCCTCCTTGAGGCGATGGCGGGCGGCCTGCCACCGGCCCGCCAGCTCGTGCTGCGCTCCATCATGGACGCCTCCGAGGTGCTGGACCGCGGGATGGTCGCGTGGTTTCCCGGCCCCCGCTCCTTCACGGGCGAGGATTGCGCCGAGCTTCACCTGCATGGCAGCCCGGCGGTTCTGTCCGCCGTGATGCAGCGCCTGTCCGCCTGGCCTGGCGTGCGCCCGGCCGAGGCTGGGGAATTCACCCGGCGTGCCTTCCTCAACGGCAAGATGGACTTGGTCGAGGTCGAGGGGCTGGGAGATCTCCTCGCGGCGCGGACAGCCGCGCAGCGGCGTCAGGCACTCCGCCAGCTCTCCGGCCAGGCAAGTTCGGTGTTCGACGCCTGGCGGGACCAGCTCCTGCTGATCCGGGCGGACATCGAGGCGGCGGTGGATTTCGCCGACGAGGCGGGTGTTGCCGAAGCCGCCCTACCCGGGATCGATCGGGGCATTCGGGACCTGCTGGGCAGCATCAAGCAATCGGTGGCGGCGGCGGCGGCCTCGGAGATCATCCGGGATGGCCTGCGGGTGGTGCTCGCCGGGCAGCCCAACACCGGCAAGTCAAGCCTGCTCAATGCGCTGGCGCGGCGCGAGGCGGCGATCGTCTCCGACCTTCCTGGTACGACCCGGGATGCAATCGAGGTATCGCTGGATGTCGAGGGCATCCCGGTGGTCCTGACTGACACGGCCGGACTCCGTCCGGACACGCCGGACGCGCTCGAGGCCGAGGGGATCAGGCGGTCACGCCAGCACATCTCCGGTGCCGATGTCGTGGTGTGGGTCTGGTCGCCGGACATACCGGGAAGCGAGGTGCCAGACAGCGCG
>JADCDC010000087.1 GCA_020252385.1 Aestuariivirga sp. | reverse complement strand
GGAGGTCGCAGCTTCCGCCCTCCCCTGAACGCGCGGCGACCGCTGCTTCGCCCCGCCTCATCCGCGGGGCTCTGGCTCGTAGGAGCCGGAGATCATTCCGGCCCGCGAACCCACGGAGCAGACCCCATGACAAAACTCACCGACACCCAACGCGTCATCCTCAGCGCTGCCTCGCAGCGCACCGACCGCCTCGCCCTGCCACTGCCAAAGAGCCTGAAGGGCGGCGCGGCCCACAAGGTCATCAATGCCCTGATCGAGAAAGGCCTCCTCAAGGAGGTGAAGGCCAACCGGAAGCTCAGCGATCCCGTCTGGCGCGAGAACGAAGAGGGTCACGGCCTCACCCTGATCATCACCGACACGGGGTTTGCCGCCATAGGCATTGAGGTGGAGCCTCAGAAGATCAAAGCCCCGAAATCGGAACCAAAGCCCATCACGACCCAGCGCAAGATGCGCGAGGGCACGAAGCAGGCACTGGTGATCGAGATGCTGCGCCGCCCGGAGGGGGCGAGCATCGCGGAGATTGTCGAAGCCACGGCATGGGTTAGCCATAGCGTACGCGGCTTCCTCACGGGAGCACTCAAGAAGAAGCTCGGCCTCACTATCGATTCCGAGAAAGACGCCACAAGAGGTAGGGTGTACAAGATCGTCCATTGAGGCGCAGCCTTGAAACAGATGAAGCCGCCAGTCGGGCAACTGGCGGCTTCTGTCAGTCAGGGTCGCTGGGTGGTTTACCAACCCTGACCGATCCTCGTTAACCTTGGTTAACGGTTCGTTAATGCGCTCTTGTTCTATCGTGGAAACGGGCCATCCACGCCCCGTTGAAGGCCCGGCGGATCGCAAAGCTGCGAATCAGCGAGATGCCGGTGAACAGGGCGGCGAGCAGAAAGTTCTCCCCCAGCGATGCATGAAACCCGAAGAGTGGGAACACGATCATCTGCGTCAGCACAGCGAAGGCGTAGCCCACCACGATGTTGGTGACCGCTTCCACGAAGCTCATCCAGTTCGACTGCATCGGTGGGTCCCTCCTCATCAAACGTCGATCTGTTTGACGCACGTCAAGTTCCGGTTCACTCTTCCGTGGAAGTCTGCGGGCTGCAGACATCAGCAAGAGGGGTACCATGTCGACACAGACCCACCTCGACGCGCTCAGGGCCAAGCACAAGGCTTGCGAAGCGCAACTCGCCGACACCGTTTCTCATGCCTCATCCAGCGATCAGGAAATCGCCGAGATCAAGCACCGGAAGCTCCAGTTCAAGGATGAGATTGCTGCGATCGAGGCACGAATGGGATCAAGCGTCAGCGCCTGACGAAGCTCCAGGGGAGCGGTTTGATCGCTGGTCCTTGAGATCGTCGAAGGTCCGGTCTTCGCCGTCCAGCACGGCCTTGTTGCCCGAGTAATCCTGCCAGCGCTGGACGATGACATCGACATATTTGGGATCGAGCTCCATCAGCCGCGCTGAGCGGCCGGTGCGTTCGGCAGCGATGAGGGTCGTGCCCGAGCCACCGAAGAGGTCGAGGACGATGTCCCGGCTCTTGGAGGAATTGGTGATGGCGCGTTCCACCAGTTCCACCGGCTTCATGGTCGGGTGCAGATCGTTGACCCGCGGCTTGTCCACGAACCAGACATCGCCCTGGTCGCGGGCCCCGCACCAGTAGTGCTGGCTCCCATCCTTCCAGCCGTAGAGGATCGGCTCGTACTGGCGCTGGTAATCTGCCCGGCCGAGGGTAAAGGTGTTCTTCGCCCAGATGATGAAGGTCGACCACTTGCCGCCGGCGTCGGTGAATGCTCTTTGCAGCGTATGGAGCTCCGAGGAGCTCATGCAGATGTAGCAGGCACCTTTGGTCACCATCAGCAGGTTGACGCAGGTGTCGTAGAGGAACTGGTAGAAGCCCTCGCCCAGGGCGTCGTTGAGGATGCGGCGATCCTTGCCGCGCATCTTGTCCTTCGCCGAGTTCCCGTAATCCACGTTGTAGGGCGGATCCGTCACCGCCATGTCGGCGAGCTGGCCGCCCATCAGCTTCTCGACATCCGTCATCACGGTGGAGTCGCCGCAGAGCACGCGGTGGTCGCCGAGGAACCAGAGGTCGCCCGGTTTGCTGACAGCTTCAGCGGGAACCTCGGGTGCCTCATCCGGATCGGTTAGCCCCTCGATCTGCTCCGCGCCCAGCAGCTTGTCGAGCTCGTCGGAAACGAAGCCGGTCAGCGCAAGGTCAAAGTCGTCGAGCTTCAGGTCACCGAATTCCAACCGGAGAAGTTGATCGTCCCACTCGGCATTCTCGTGCGAGCGATTGTCCATGATGCGGTAGGCTTTGGCCTGCGCCGGGGTAAGGCCCTCCGCAACGTGGACCGGGACCGTCTTTAGGCCCAGCTGTTTGGCGGCCTCAAGCCGGGTGTGTCCAACAATCACCACCAGTTTCTCATCGACAACGATGGGCTGGCGGAAGCCGAACTCGGCAATGGACGCCTTCACCGCGTCAATGGCGGCGGTGTTGTTGCGGGGGTTCCTCGCATAGGGCACCAGGCTCTCCACCGCCATGTCGGTGACGATCATCGGACCCCCTAACTCTGAACGGAAATGCCCGTTTTCCGGGCGTTTCAGCGCAATTTATTCAAAACAAAACGGAAAAATCAGAAACAGAAAAACGCTCGAAAACCGGGCTGCCGCGCCAGCGCTACTCAGAACCCCGCAATGGGGCTCCTAGCCCCGCCCCCCTACGCACGAGCACGATTACGCGGGAGCCCGCGAAAGCCCGTACCAGTCAGCATCAGTTCGATCAGACGCGCAGACTCCGTCAGGACGCGCGGGTGCTGGTCGGTCCATGCGGCATACGCTTCGTCGCGCAGCATTTCGACGGGGACAGCAGGACCCCACAGCTGTTCGATGGGGAAGCGTGCCTTGCCGGTGCGCTTGAACACACCGCCGCCGTAGCGCTTCACCACGAAGGCGGAGCGGAAGCTTTGCGCCTTGCCCCAGATCTTCGCACGAACGCCGTAGGAGAACTGCTTCGCGCCAAAGAAGGACAGAGGCAGATGGCGGCCAGTACCCGAGGTCACCGTGGCCATCGTGGCGCGGGTCGCGGACGCGAAGCGCGTCGCAGCATTCACGGCGCCCCGCGGAATGGATGACTGCTGCGCCAGAGCCCGGCGCAGCTGCGTGAAGGACTTGCGGCCCTCCTTGTTCATCGCCATCGAGAAGGCACGGCGGGCTTCACTCTCGCCAAGCCGAGTGCACGCTGCTTCGAAGCGGGTGCGGACGTCGTCGGCCTCGAGGAAGCGAACCTGCATAACCAGCCTCCCAAAAGAAAAGCGCCCGGAGATCTCATCTCCAGGCGCAATTCCGATCCTTCAATATCGGAACTTTTATCCCCGCAGCAGTTCCGCGTCAAGTATTTTATGCAATGATTTCATAACGATAACTGGATCGTACCCTTGCGTAGTCCCGCGAAATGCTGCGTGGTCCTGTCCTGTGGATAACACTCATCGGAGTCGGAAGAGCCGCACCAGGGCATTCAACGCAACGCGCAGGTTCCCGATGTCCTCTTCGCACCAATGCATCGCGTCTTCGTCAGTGCAGATGAGGCGGTAGACCAGCAGCGTCGGCCGCCGGCCGTGTGACCCGCGCTGCTCGCGGTCGCAGGCATCGAGCGCATCGGTGGCTTCGCCGAAGCGGCGCTTGAGCTTCTCGACGACCTCGAGAGCCGGCACGCTGGAGCCGGCACCGAAGATACCTTCGTTGATCAGCAGGCCAGCCACCGACCGCGGGGTCGGCGATGGCAGACCAAACACTGCATGGTGCTGCTGATAGAGCTCGGCGAATGCGACTCCCGCCTGGTACTGGGTCTCGCTGATCAGCTCGTGGAAGGCGAGACGGCCCAGCGCAGTTCCAAGCCTCTCGTCCTTCGCCTGCTTCGCCGTCACGCCGAAGTGGCGGCGACGGGCTTCGATGGCAACACTCATGGCGTCCCATTCCGTTTCCTGTCTGGTGCGCTTGCCACAAGGATAGCGCTTGCCGGGTTTCCGCTTGCGTCCACGGGCCATGGCTCACCTCCCCTCCGGCTTGGCGGTTTCGACCAATTCACGAAGCAGCGCCGCGTAGCCACAAACGTCGATCGCCGAGTCCTCGTGAGCTGGGTCATGCGCGAGCCGCGACAGCTTCAGGTCCAGCAGGCACAGCACCACCTGGACGGCAGTGACCTCGCGCCCCAGCGTCGACGACCATCGCGCTGCGACGGCCGCCATGTTGTGGCCTGCGTCGCCGTACTGGGTGCTGCGCTCGGCAATCACGTTCGCAACATGCTTGAGGAACATTTCCGCTGGAGTGCTCATGCCAGACCTCCGTTCGTCTCGAGGGCCCAAAGCAGGATGGCGATGGCATCCGCCTCGTTGTCGTCAGCCGGCTCGAAGCCGCGCGCGCGCATGGCATCGAGCACCGCCTGCTTGTCGGCATTGCCCTTGCCGCAGGCGTGGCGCTTCCAGGTGCCAACTGGCACGCCGCTGTATGGGATGCTTCGTCCCTCGCACCATGAGGTCAGGGTGCCTAGCAGTCCGCCGTAGACATGGCTGGCATCGGTGCCGAGATGCCGGCGCACCGCCTCGTAGTGCACAGCATCGATGCCGCCCGTGACCTCCAGCGTCTGGTCCAGCCACTTGCCAAAGCGCAGGTAGCGCATGCCGCCGCCCTCGAAGCGGCTGGGCCGGAATTCGGCGGTACCATGCAGGATTCGGCAGCGGCCGTTGCGAACAGCCCAGCCGGTGGTGGTGCCCAGATCGAGCGCGAGGATACTCGCGATGGTGTCGGCTGATTGGGTCATGACGACCTCCTCTTCGGGTTGG
>JADCDC010000086.1 GCA_020252385.1 Aestuariivirga sp. | reverse complement strand
CCGTCGCGCATCTTCGTCAACGTGATGAACGAGCAGCAGCGCGCCTGCTTCTCCAAGCTATTGATGTCATTGAAGGATAATGACGAGGCCCTGATCACCGTGCCATCGATCTCGCTGGCCAAGTGGGACGGCAAGGTGAACGAGATCCGCGCCATGAAGGACGAGGACGTGGAGAAGGCGGAGAAGATTGCGACCTGGCTCCGGGGCCTGGGCTTCGAGATCGAGGTGGTGAACCTCACCAATCGCTGGTCCGGGGCCAAGAAGGTGCGCCCCAACACCTTCGAAATATGGTTTGGGAACAAGGACTTGCCGCCTGTTTGCTCGGGCAAGCAGACGGCGGCGACGAACTAGAGCCGGTAGGCCTTCTTGCCGTTGTCGCGGAACAGCTTGCGCTTTTCTTCCGCCGTGCAGCCGGATGTTGCCCAGTCCAGAACTTCGAGCCAATCCAAATACTTGCCGGCCAGTTCGGAGACGGGCCAGTCGCCGCCGTACATGATGCGGTCGAAGCCGAAGCAATCGATGACATGGTCGATGTAAGGGCGCAGCTGGTCACGGGTCCAGTGCGCATGATCGGCTTCCGTGGTGACGCCCGACAGCTTGCACATCACATTGGGAAGACTGGACATTTCCCGGATATGGGTCTTCCACGGCTCGGTCAGGCCCGCCTTGATGCCGGGCTTGCCGATGTGGTCCAGGATGAAGGAAACCTCCGGGCACTGGCGGACATACTTCAGCACATTGCCGAACTGGTGATGGAAGATGCAGATGTCGAAGCTGAAGTTGTATTTCGGTAGCAGTTTGGTAGCTGCAAGGAAGCCCGGCTGAAGCACGAATTCAGGGTCGGGCTGGTTCTGTATCAGCCGCCTGACGCCGCGCATGACGGGGAGCCTTGACAGCTTCTCCATGTCGGCCTCGATGGAGGGACCCTGCTCGAGGGGAAGGCAGGCGACACAACCCTGCAACCTGGGGTCGCTGTCGGCGAGGGACTGCACCCAATCCCCTTCGGCGAGGTATTGCGGCATGTCGACGTCGACCTCGACGAAGACGATCGACTCGATCGTGTAGGGCGAGGCGCTCCCGACGAGATCCTTGACCGACCAGTCCCGCGCCAGCTGCGGGGCACCGGCGGCCCAGCTGTATTTGAACTTCTTCTGGTCGAGCAGGTGGACATGGGTGTCGGTGATGGGGAAGTCGATCATCTGGGCAGGTCCTTCACTGGGCGAGGAAGCCGCCGTCGACCGGCAGCGTATGTCCGGTCACCATGGAGGCTCCGGGAGAGGCGAGGAAGAGGATGGCGGATGCCACGTCCTCAGGTTCGGCAAGGCGGCGGAGCGGCGTCATCGCCTCGATCTTCGCCACCAGATCGGGCTGATCGGTGATCGGCTTGATGAAGGGGGTTCGCACATAGGTGGGGGCGACCGCATTGACCCTGATGCCATGGGGCGCCCATTCGACAGCCAAGGCGCGCGTCATGTTGACCACCGCGCCCTTGGTCGTCTGGTAGGAGATGTTGGGATAGAGCCCGCCGCCCGAAAGCCCCATGATCGAGGCGACATTCACGATGGCCCCGCCTGAGCCTCTGGCGATCATGCGGCGCGCGGCGGCACGCGAACAGATGAAGACGGCCGTCATGTTCACATCGACGACCTTGTTCCACTCCCCGGCCGTGAGGTCCACGGCGGGGCGGCGGATGGCGAGGCCTGCGTTGTTGACCAGGATGTCGACCGGGCCCGGTGCGGCAGAGAGCATCGTCTCGATGGCGGCTTCGTCGGTGACGTCAGCTTCCACCGCGACCGCGGAGGGAAGCGCCGCGGCCACCGCGCGGGCGGCGGCCATGTTGCGGTCAGCGACCACCACATGCGCACCTGCTGCCGCGAGCGCCTCCGCGGTGGCCTTGCCGATGCCGCTTGCCGCACCCGTGACGACCGCGGTCTTTCCCGAGAGGCTGAAGGGCGAGGCGCTCATGCCCCGGCGTCCACACAATCATTGATGGCGGTGAGGAACTGCGAGACTTCGGCAAGGCTGTTGTAGTGGCTGAAGGAGACGCGCACGCAGTCCTTGAGGCCCAGGGGCGCGAGGACGTTGCCGCTGTAGTGATCGGCCTTGCGGGTGTGGGTGCGCACACCGCGCTCATTGAGGAAGGCGACGATCTCCTCGCTGGGGCGGCCGTCGAGCCAGAGCGAGACGACGCCCTCGCGCCGCGCATTGTCCGTGCCGCCGATGACATGGAGGCCGGGGATATCGGCGAGGCCCCGCAGATTGCCGGTGCCGCGGATCATCGCATCCGCCAGCGCCTGCTCATGATCGTGGATGGCGCGCCCGGCGGCCTCGAGGCAGGCGCGGCGGTCCTGTTGATCCGTATACTGACGGCCGAGCCAGGCCAAGTAGTCGACGACGTCGGAGAAGGTCGCGTAGCTCCCCGTGTCGCGCGTGCCCATCTCCCAGCTGGTGGGTGGGCCGCCGATCACCGTTTCCTTGGTGCAGGCGGTGAGCCGGTCCGATGCCCAGCCGACGCCATAGCCATGGCGCGAGAAGACCTTGTAGGGCGAGATCGCATAGCCATCGATGGCGGTCGAGCCGATGTCGACGGCACCATGACTGGCGTGCTGGATGCCATCGACCACGATGAAGCAGTCGGGTGCTGCCTTGCGGATCTCGGCGGCGATTT
>JADCDC010000085.1 GCA_020252385.1 Aestuariivirga sp. | reverse complement strand
TGGCCGCAGGCGTTGATGCAGCCCGAGATGTTGATCTGGAGCTTGCCGATCTCGTCCTGCTTCCTCGAATCCGCGAACTTGCGCGAGATCGACTGGGCGATCGGAATGGAGCGCGCGGTGGCGAGCGCGCAATAGTCGAGGCCGGGGCAGGCGATGATGTCGCCCGCAAGCCCGTAATTCGCCGCCGCGAGGTCGGCCTTCACCAGCGCCTGCCAGACGGTGAAGAGATCGTCCTTCCTGACATGCGGCAGCACGATGTTCTGCGCATGGCTGACGCGCAGCTCGTCGAAGCTGTAGCGCTCGGCGAGATCGGCCATCACGCGCATCTGTTCCGCCGTCGCATCGCCGGGGATGCCGCCCTCGGGCTTCAGCGAGATGTTGACGAGCGAATAGCCATCCGCCCGGTGGGCGCCCAGATTGTTCTTCGCCCAGCGCGCGAAGTCCGGGTTGGAAATCTTCGCCTCCTCAAAGGCGGGCGACCAGCGCGGCAGCTTCTCCAGCGGCGGCGGTGCGAAATAGGCGGCGATGCGCGCAAGTTCCCGCTCCTCGACCTCGGTCGAGGGATGCGGGCGCCTGGCGTATTCGGCCTCGACCTCTTCCTTGAACTTCTCCGCCCCGATCTCGTGGACGAGGATCTTGATGCGCGCCTTGTACTTGTTGTCGCGCCGCCCATAGAGATTGTAGACGCGCATGATGGCCTCGAGATAGCCGATCAGCTCGTGCTGGGGCAGGAAGTCACGCACGGTGACGCCCACCATGGGCGTGCGGCCAAGGCCACCGCCGACGATCACCTCCCAGCCGATCTCGCCCGTGTCGTTCCTGTGCAGGCGAAGCCCGATGTCATGCACCTTCACCGCCGCGCGGTCGTTGGGCGCACCCGTCACCGCGATCTTGAATTTCCTCGGAAGGAAGGAGAATTCGGGGTGCAGCGAGGACCACTGGCGCAGCAGTTCGCCCACCGGACGCGGGTCCGCGATCTCATCCGCCGCCGCACCCGCCCAATGGTCGGTCGTGACGTTGCGGATGCAGTTGCCCGAGGTCTGGATCGCATGCATCTCGACATCGGCCAGGGCATCCAGGATGTCGGCCGGGTCCTCGAGCCTGATCCAGTTGTACTGGATGTTCTGGCGGGTGGTGAAATGGCCATAGCCCTTGTCCCACTTCTCCGCGATCAGGGCCAGCTGGCGCATCTGCCGGCTCGACAGCGTGCCATAGGGGATGGCGACCCTGAGCATATAGGCGTGGAGCTGCAGGTAGAGGCCGTTCATCAGGCGGAGCGGGCGGAACTCCTCCTCGGTCTGGGCGCCGGACAGCCGGCGCGCCGCCTGTTCGCGGAACTGGTTGGTCCGGTCGCGGACGAACTGGTGGTCGAACTCGTCGTAGCGATACATGCTGCCTTACTCTCCTTCGGGCGCGGCAAAGCCCGCACCCTTGCCCTCGGCCTGCTTGCCGAGGTCCAGCCTCACCGTGGGCCCCAATGCGCGCATGCGCTCGCGGATGTGCGCGGCACGCACCCTCCCGCCGATCCTCTCGGCATCGATCAGATAGGCGCCGGTCACGATGGTCTTCTTCTCATCATCCTTGGCGCGCGCTTCGAGTGCCGCCGCCGCCTGCGGCTCCTGCGCTAGCACGGCCTCGTCGATCGTCTCGCTCCACTCGCCCGCGCGCGTCATGAACACCGCGATCCCGTCGCGCAGGCGGTTGGCGGTGACGAGCTGGCCCTTCTCAGGCGTGGTCATGATGCGGCCCTCAGGATCTCTTCGCGGATGTCCTCGCGGACGGGAAAGGGAGCGGCTTCCGCCTCGCTGGGCAGGCTCACCGCGGGAATGCTGTCAAAGGCGATGCCCTCTGCGGCGACCGTGACGGTCTCCTCGAGCGAGGCCTCTCCGGCGGAAAGCCGCACCACCAGCTTTCCGGCCCGCGCTTCGGCGAGGAGAATGTCGGTCGCCCCGTCATAGAGTTCGCCCTTGACGGGCAGCCGCACCGCGTCGCGCCGCGCCATTTCGAGGATCGCCGCCGGCACGGCCTCGTCATGGACGATCACGTCCGCCTCGTGCAGCTTGCGCTGCGCCTTGATGGTCAGGAGCTCCGGATCGTCCGAACCGAGGCTCACGAAGGCGACGCGGCCGCGGCGCGGCTGCGCCTCGTTCGCGAACAGCGCCTCGACGCCCGCGAGATAGCCGCAGCTGTCGCCGGCGATGAAGGCCTCGCGCACGTCGCCGAAGAAGAAGCGGTACCAGAAGGAGCGGCGGCGGTTGCCGGGGGGCAGGGCCTCCGCCACCCGCTCGCGCAGGCCAGAAGCCGCGCGGGCGAGGTCGCCCAGCGTCTGCGGCAGCATCGCATCGATCCGGGCGCGCAGGCCCTGGCCGAGGATCGGGGCCGTGCCCTCCGTGCCGATCGCCACCACCACCGGGTCGCGGTCTACGATCGAGGGCACGATGAAGGTCGAGATGTCTGGGTTGTCGACGGCATTGACCGGAATGCCCAGCGCCTGCGCATCGCCGGCCACCCGCGCGTTGAGCGCCGGGTCGGCCGAATAGACGAGCGCCGCCCCTTCGAGAAGGCCGGCGTGATAGCCACGGGCAACCCAGTTGACGCCGGGCGTGCGGGCCAGTTCCTCATGCAGGTCGGGGGCGATCACGTTGATCCTGGCGCCGGTCTTGGCCAGGAGCCGGATCTTGCGCAGCGCCTCCTCGCCGCCGCCCACCACGGTGACGGGCCGGTCCTGTAGGTCGATGAAGATCGGAAAGTAGCGCATGTTGCCTCGTCCCGCGTTCGCCGTTCCAAACGTTCGGTCTTCCGTACGGCTGCCCCGTCAGGGCGACGATTTCGTTTGAACACACATACGAAACCGCGCTATCAGAGCCAGGCCAGACCACCGAACAAGCTGTTGTTCGTTAAATCGAACACTAGTTCTAATTACAGGACGGCGAAATGTCAACGCGTCGCGGCCGGAAAAACGCCCCCTCCCAGGATTTC
>JADCDC010000084.1 GCA_020252385.1 Aestuariivirga sp. | reverse complement strand
CCTGCGCCTTCGCTAAGGTGTCTGCCGGCCTGATTCCGAGCGTTTCGATTGTCATCAGAGTTCCTCCCCCGAGAAGCTGAATTCCAAGAGTTCCATGAACTCGAGATCACCTGTGAGTTTCACCCATTTCCGCTCAAGCCATGTTGCGCGGGTGATGGTCGCCTTGCGGCGTTCCATGGCGCATTCGCCATAAGGCACGATGATCGGCTTTCCATGCACGAGGACCTCGTCACCGGGCTCGACCGTAATGCCGTCATCGAGTTCAACATGGGCGGCGAGGCTTTCGAACGTGTTCACCACGCGGACGGTGCACATCACCTCTTCACGTGTCTGGGAAGCGAAGGGATTCAGCATCAGCTCTGGTCTCCTGTCGTTTCGAGGAATTCAGCGAAGACCGCGGCATTGCCGCGGCCATAGGCGTTGAGATCGAGTGCCACGCCCGAAGATGTGTCGACGAGCAGCAATTGCCCGTTTGCCATTAGCTCCAGGCGGTAGGGTGCTCCGGGTGAGGTTTCATCGGCCAGCCGGATGCGGTTCAGTCCGCGAAGGGCGCCGCGGAGAAAGCCTTCCGCACCCGGTGGCGCATCGGAAATCGCCTGGCCCGACGTGCCGTCGATCACCACGATCCGACCGTCGGTACCCTGTTCGAAGCGCAGAAGGCGGCTTTCGACCACGGTTGCGCCGGGCAGTGTCTGCTCCGGCGAGAAGCCCGAGACCCGTGCTCCGGTGACGAGCGCCAGTGCCACCAGCGCCATGCCGAAGCTGAGCGCCAGCGGGAGCGGAGGAACATGGCTGCGGGAAGGGGCGCTTGCCATGTCAGGCCGCCACCGGCTGATGGGTTGCCGTCTGAGGCCGGCCTGCGGCGGCTTCCGGCAACGGTGCCGTCGCCGTCCCCGCACGTGCGCTGGCCATCAGGCCGGCCACCCTGTCGGCATCGGCGATGCAGCGCAGGCAGGGCTGCGGTTGGGCGAAATGGAAGGGCCGTGCATGCGGCCAGAGAAGCAGGTAGGCCACACGCTCCTTGGCGTTCACCTTCAGCGGAATGTCGCCGGAGCCATTGGCAAAGAGCCGCAGGGACGCGCCGTCGATCTTGCTGAAGGGAAGATTGATGGTGACCGGCAGGGCCATGCCGATCCGCATCACCAGGCGCTTGTTGGTGATGGTGTAGACGGTGGTGCGGGCGCTGAGTGCGGCGACGCCGGTCAGCAGCGCGGCCGCGACCAGCCCCATGGGAACGAGCCACTGGAAGGGGCGCACGGCCTCGAGCAGCGTCTCGCCATCGGCATAGCCAAATGCCGCCTGGGCGGCCGCCAGCGCCGCGAAGTACCACACTACCTTGCGCGCATGGAAGGCATGGACCGCGAGGTCCTGCCACCGCGGAGCGCCTTGCCACAGCATGCGCTCGCCACGGGGGAGAAGCTGCGGCAGGCCGCGGACCGGCTCGAAATCGAAGTCGTCGTGATCGCTGCTCATACCAGCGGCTCCGCGCGCTCAGGGATCGCATAGAGATGGCCGCTGGCATAGAAGGCGCAGATGCGATCTTCCTCGAGCCTCGTCACCACGTCCGGATTGCGGATCGCCGGCACCTTGGTGAATTGCTTTGACGTGATCGACTTCACCTCAACCCGGTTGCGCGATGCCCAGATGCGCGAAAGCGTGGTGGGCAGCAGAACGTTGCGCGTATTGCCGGCCTTGTCCGTCACCTCGACTTCGAGATAGCGCATGATGTACTCGGAGACGTCAACCCACACATCCTTGACCGTGCCGCCAACCTTTCCATCGGCTCCGATGACCGGCATGCCACGTGGATCGGGATCGCGCTCCTCGATGTGCCAGCCCTCGGTCCGGCGCAGCGGCACCAGCTTCGGCGTTCCGTTGACGGTGGCATCGGGGATGTCCAGGCGCTCGGCGTAAGACGCGGGGCCGACGCCATCCACCATGGGATCGCCATCGGGCTCCAGCGGCGCACCCGGCCAGGGGCCGATCGGCGTGGCCTTCACGGGCCGCGCATCATAGGGCTCGGCGCGCGGCGCATAGACCTTGGATCCATCAGCGAGGAGATATTCCTTGGGGGCCGGAACGGACGGCCACCCCTGAACCGTGATGTTGGCCGAGCGTTCGGACTCCAGCGGGTAGCCTTCCCGCTTGTCCTCGCGGTGCAGGTAGATGATGATTCCGGCCAGGAAGGCCCAGAACACATACAGCACCACCTGTGCCACATCGATGTATTGGGTGAAGGCTGCAGACATGGTCTTTCTCCTAAGGTCAGCCCGGATAGTGAGCCAGGCCGAAGCCCGGCTGTCTTGCGGCGTTGCGGTTGCTGCCGCTGCGGACCATGGGTCCGATCACGGCAAGGGTTGCGAACAGAAGCACGATCTCGATCTGGTATACGACGACATAGCCGGCGGCAGGACCCGAGAAGGCTGCGCCGAGCGCGCCACTTTCCCCAAGGGCCGAAACCATGTCGCGCAGGATGCCGCTGGCGCCGATGGCGAGGCCTGCTGCCGTGGCCTGAACGCCGCCCCAGGCGCCGAGCGCAAAGCCGCTCATGCTGCCTGAGCCGTTCGAGGCGAGGTCCATTGCCGCCGTCAGCATGCCGACCGAGAACAGGCCGCCGCCCAGCCCGATGAAGAAGGCAGCCGTCTGGAACAGCGACAGGGAATCGAGGAGCGGTGCGAAAACAATCGCGGCAAAGGCGGCAATGCCCGCAAGAATGCCGAGGGAAGCGACGCGGTACGGATCGCCGCCGCGTCCCAACTGCCGGGCCGAGAAGGCGAAGCCCACGAGCGTGCCGGCGGCAAGGGTCGCCGTCAGCCAGGTCGTCTGGCCGACGCTCATGCTGAACACCTGGCCTCCGAACGGCTCGAGCAATATGTCCTGCATGCTGAAGCCGGCCGTGCCAAGGCCCACCGCAACCAGCAGGCGGCGGGCGCGGCCCGCTGAACTGAAGCTTTTCCATGCATCCGCGAACGTCGTGCGCGCAGCGCGGGGGTCTGTCAGCTGGGGATTGCGCGCTTCCTGCTTCCACATCGCAATGCCATTCAGCACGATCGTGAGGACCGCCACCGCCTGGATAATCTGGATCAGCTCAACGGCGCTGAAGTCATGCAGCAGCGTTCCGAAGGCAAGTGCGCTCACAACCATTCCGATGAGCAGCATCACGTAAAGCAGTGCCACGACTCGTGGGCGGGTCTCAGGCGTTGCGAGGTCGTTCGCCAGCGCCAGTCCCGCCGTCTGTGTGGTGTGAACGCCGGCGCCAACCAGAAGAAAGGCAAGCGCAGCCCCGATCTGTCCCCACACGGCCGAACCATGGCCTTCCCCGGTCAGCACCAGCAGTGCGAAGGGCAGGATTGCGAAGCCGCCGAACTGCATCATGGTGCCGAACCAGATGTAGGGCACGCGCCGCCAGCCAAGTACCGAACGGTGCGTATCGGACTTGAATCCGATCAGAGCCCTGAACGGCGCGAAGACGATCGGCAGGGAGACCATCAACCCGACGATCCACGCCGGAACGCCGAGTTCCACGATCAT
>JADCDC010000083.1 GCA_020252385.1 Aestuariivirga sp. | reverse complement strand
TTCGAGATGCGGTCCTGCTCGGCGAACTGGATGAGGTTCTCGCGGCGCTTCTGCTGCTTGATCTCGGCAGCGCGGGAGAGGAGCGTTTCGAGATCGCCATATTCGGTAATGAGCTGGGCCGCGGTCTTGACGCCGATCCCTGGCACGCCCGGGACATTGTCGACCGAGTCGCCCGCGAGCGACTGGATGTCGATGACCTTGTCCGGCGTCACGCCGAATTTCTCCAGCACCTCGGGCGCGCCCACCTCGCGGTCCTTCATCGTGTCGTAGAGGGCGACGCCGGGGCGGATCAACTGCATCAGGTCCTTGTCTGAGGAGACAATGCGGCAGGTGGCGCCGGCCTCGACCGCCTGGCGCGCATAGGTGGCGATCAGGTCGTCCGCCTCGTAATTTTCCTGCTCGACGCAGGCGACGTTGAAGGCGCGGGTGGCCTGGCGGATCAGGCCGAACTGCGGGCGGAGATCGGCCGGCGGCTCCGGCCGCTGCGCCTTGTACTCCGGGTAGATGTCGTTGCGGAAGGACTTCGAGGAATGATCGAAGATCACCGCGAGGTGGGTGGGCTTCTGGCCCGCGTTGGTTTCCTTCAGGAGCTTCCACAGCATGTTGCAGAAGCCCTGGACGGCGCCGACGGGGAGCCCGTCCGACTTCCGCGTCAAGGGCGGGAGCGCGTGATAGGCACGGAAAATATACCCAGAACCATCGATCAGGTAGAGATGGTCTCCGGGCTTCAGGGGCGATTGGGCTGACATGGCCGCACTATGCCACCCAAGCCAAGGCGATGCCAGCGCCTCAGGCGCCGAGGCGGTCGATCACCGTGACGCCCACGCCGGTGTAGCCGTCCATCGCCTTCAGCGCCGCGCCGGCCTCCGAGAGGGCGATGCGCCGCGTGATCATGCGGGCGGGGTCAAGCCGGCCGCCCGCGATCATGCCAAGGAGCGAGGAGAAGCGGCTGGCCGCGATGCCGCGCGTGCCGAGGATGGCGATCTGCCGGGCATAGACGGTCTCGAGCAGCGGCAGGGGAGGTGCCGCGTGCTTGCCCAATGGCTGGCCGATCTGCACATGGCGGCCGAGCTTCCTGAGGCTCCTGAGCGAATTGGTGATGGTGGTGGTGATGCCGAGCCCGTCGATCGAGACATGGGCGCCGCCACCCGTGATCTCGCGCACGGCGAGCGCCACGTCCTCCGTCTGCGCGGGGTTGAGCGTGACGTTGGCGCCGAGCGCCTTCGCCATGGCGAGCGCCGCGTCATTGATGTCGATGGCGATGATCTGCGCACCCAGCGCCTGGCCGATCATCACGGCGGAGAGACCGACCCCGCCGCAGCCGTGCACCGCCAGCCATTCGCCGGGCTTCAGGGCGGCGCGGTCGACGAGGCCGCGGAAGGCGGTGGTGAGGCGGCAGCCCATGGCGGCGGCCTCGGCGAAGCCCAGGCCATCAGGAAGCTTCACCAGGTTGAAGTCGGCATGCGGCACGGCCAGCATCTCGGCAAACGCACCCCAGCCGGAAAAGCCGACGACGAACTGCTGGTTGCAGATGGTGGGCTCGCCCGCCCGGCAATCCGGGCAGTCGCCGCAGGCCAGGATGAAAGGTGCCGTGACACGCTCACCCAGCCGGAAGCGGCGGCAGGCGGCACCGACCGCGACCACCGTTCCGGCGAATTCATGGCCCGGCACATGCGGCAGGGCGACGTCGGGATCGACCCCGCTCCAGCCATGATGATCCGACCGGCACACGCCGCAGGCCTCGACCCGGAGCACCACGCCATCCGGCGGGCAGGCGGGATCGGGCACGGACCGGATTTCGAGCGGACCCCGATAGGCTTCGAACACGGCAGCTTTCATGACAGCCCCTCCCCCCGCAGCCTGATAGCGCCGGCCATTGCCGAACGCCACGGCAATCGGCTATACACCCCAGGCGCTTCGCTGCACCCGTAGCTCAGCTGGATAGAGTGCTGCCCTCCGAAGGCAGAGGTCACAGGTTCGAATCCTGTCGGGTGCGCCAAATCCTAGCAAGCGCTTAACGATCTCGATGCCGATCCCGTCCCATATCCCTGCCATGAAAGCGGTGATCGACTTGATCGTCGGCCAGGGTGAGCGTCACTCAGGTCCACTCTAAGGGGGACCGGCCAGGAGCTCGCGTCTTATGTCTTCGATGCGTACCAGGCCACAACGGCGGGGTGCTTTGCAATTCCGCTCGCGACGGCCTTGATGCCAGGGAACGGTTCGAGGACAGTGATCGGTATGTCATCGAAATTGCCACCGCTCAGCGCCTTTTCGATCATGTAGATCTTCAGGTCGGCAACTGCGGGCCGCTGGCCGCCCACGAAAGGTCCCTTGCCGATAAGCTGCTCGAGTCCCTTCGCCCAGCGGGGAATGACATTGGCCGCCAGCGCCTGCCGGGCTGCCGCCCTGTCCGCCCCCGGCGCCGCCTGCGATGTGGCCGAAATGCGATGGCGCATGTCCTCGCAAGACTCCAACACGGCGTCATGCCGGGCAGCCTCCCAGGGATCGTCCGGATAGAGGCCATAGAGACGGCCAATCAGTCGGAGGATTGCATTGGTCTGGGCAAGAGTTCCCTTTCCGGCAACTTCGAATATTGGAAGCGAACCGAACGGCAACTCGGGCTTGATCGTGGCGAATGCGTCACGCGAAATTCGGTTATCGTCAAATGCGACGCCGGCGATCACCAGGGCAAGCCGCACCTCCTCGCCACGACTGCCGGCAAAGTCGAAATACGTAACCTTCGGCGTGGACATCGCTCCATTCTCCCCAAATGAGTATCGCATGTGAAATGCGCCGTCCCATTGTACACACTCGTTCAAGGGATGAGTCCATGCTCTTCGGATCTCCAGGAGGCGATGCAATGTCCATTACGCGTGCAAATCATGCGCCCAGCTGTGAAAGTCGCCAGCGGTCACTCCTGGAGTGAAACGGCTATCGAGGTGATTATATCGATATTTCAGAAACATGGCGGTTATCATCTGATGCAAGGTCATCCGCCAAGCATCGACAGGAATGGCATGAGGCCCTGGAAGCGATAACGTCTCAGCCGAACCGGGGCGCAAGGTTCGGCCGCCGCTGCTTTTGGTCAGCCAGTCGCCGGATGCGCGTCATTCCGGATAGGCTTCATAACGACCTGCGGCCGGGCGGTTGAACAGAATGAAGGCAATCACATTGCCGGGCTCCGACGTGGCGTCGCTGCGCAGGCCGCCAATCTTGCCATCGACGGGGCTGCTGTATTCCGCGACAATCTCACCGAACATGTTGCGCTGGACTGCGATTTTCTGGCCGGACCTTACCGCGTCCGCCAGCTTTACGAGATGTTCGATGATGCCGCCTTCGGTCGCAACAACGGGGAAGATGCTGTTGCCGACGTAGATCCCCGTATCGCGTCCGGTGCGTCCCATCGCGCCATCGATGATGCCGTGCAACTTGAGAACGTTCATCGTGCCCTCCACGAAG
>JADCDC010000082.1 GCA_020252385.1 Aestuariivirga sp. | reverse complement strand
TCTCGGCTGATGCCTGGAACAGGCTCAAGGCCAGCAAGGCCGCCATGGTGAGCCTCTGCTATCTCGCTTTCATGGCGCTCGCCTGCATCGCCGGCCCGTGGTTCACACCGCATGACTTCACCACGATCTACCAGGACTATACGCGGGTGCCGCCCAGCCTCTCGGCCTATCCGAAGGCCGACGGCATCGATCTTGCGGTGAAGGACGCCGTGAAGCGCTCGCGGCTCGATCTTGCGGGCTGGGAGGAGAAAGAGGGCCGGATCTTCATCACGCTCACCTCTGCCAAGCCGATTGACGCCCGCGTGACGCGCTACATCGACCGCTCGGACGTCTTCGAGAAGGCGGAGGTGGTGGAGGCCTCCGCGGATGGCCAGCGGCTTACCATCGCTGCGGATATCCAGCGCCAGCATTTCTTCTTCGGTACGGACAGTACGGGCCGTGACCTCCTGACCCGCACGCTCTCCGCGGGCCGTGTGTCGCTGGCCATTGGCCTTCTGGCGGGCCTCGTGGCGGTGGTGATCGGTGTCGTCTACGGCGCCGTTGCGGGCTTCACCGGCGGCCGGACGGATGAGGTGATGATGCGCATCGTCGACATTCTCTATTCGCTGCCCTTCATCTTCTTCGTCATCATGCTTGTCGTGTTCTTCGGGCGGAACTTCGTGCTCATGTTCCTGGCCGTTGGCGCCGTCCTCTGGCTCGACATGGCGCGCATCGTGCGCGGCCAGGCACTGTCACTCAAGCGGCAGGAATATGTGCAGGCAGCGGAAGCGCTGGGTGTTTCGCCGGCCGGCATCCTGTTCCGGCACGTGGTTCCCAACCTGCTGGGACCCGTCGTGATCTACATGACGCTGCTTGTCCCGCAGGTCATCATCCTTGAAAGCTTCCTGTCCTTCCTGGGGCTTGGCGTGCAGGAGCCGATGTCGAGCTGGGGCGTATTGATCTCCCAGGGCGCAAAGAACATACCAAGCGCCCCCTGGCTCCTGATCTTCCCGTCCGTCTTTCTCACCACCACGCTGTTTGCGCTGAACTTCATCGGCGACGGTCTGCGCGATGCGCTTGACCCGAAGGACCGCTGACATGGAAGAGCCAGTCCTCGACCTCAAGGATATGAAGGTGACGTTCTCCACCCACGAGGGCGCGGTCGAGGTGGTGAAGGGTGTCGCCCTCAACGTGAAGGCAGGCGAAACGGTGGCGATCGTCGGCGAGTCCGGCTCCGGCAAGAGCATGCTGATGCTGGCGGCCATGGGTCTTCTGGCGTCCAACGGCAGGGCGTCCGGCGCGGCTCTGTACCGGGGCGCCAATCTGCTGGACATGGCGAAGTCGCAGCTCAATACCATCCGTGGCCGGAAGATCACCATGATCTTCCAGGAGCCCATGACCTCGCTTGACCCGCTCTACACCATCGGCAGCCAGTTGATGGAACCGATCATGCGCCATGGCAGGCTGAGTGCGGCTGAAGCCCGCGCACGCGCCGTGGAGATGCTGAAACTGGTGCGCATCCCGGAACCGGAACGCCGCATGGGCTCCTATCCGCACGAAATGTCGGGCGGCCAGCGCCAGCGGGTGATGATCGCGATGGCGCTCGCCAACGATCCCGATCTTCTCATCGCGGATGAGCCGACGACCGCGCTCGATGTGACGATCCAGGCCGAGATTCTGGACCTGATGGCCGGGCTGCAGCAGCGGCTGGGGATGGCAATGGTGTTCATCACCCATGACATGAACATCGTCAGGCGCATCGCCCGGCGCGTCTATGTGATGCGCGAGGGCAAGGTGGTGGAGGAAGGAGAAACGGATGCGCTCTTCGCCAATCCCAGGCATCCCTACACCCGCGCATTGCTGGCGGCCGAGCCATCGGGCAGGAAAGCTCCGGTACCTGACTCCGCGCCAACGATCATCGATGCCACCGCCGTGGAGGTGAGTTTCAGGATCGGTGGTGGCCTCCTCGCCAGAGCGCCTCTTGAACTCAAGGCCGTCGACCGTGTCTCGCTCACGCTGCGGCGCGGGCAGACCATCGGCATCGTGGGCGAGTCGGGCTCAGGCAAGTCCACGCTGGCTCGCGCCTTGCTGAAGCTTCTCCCCAGCAAGGGTTCCATTGTGTTCGAGGGTCGCCCCATCCAGCCTCTGACGCGCGAGCAGATGCGCCCCCTGCGCCGAGAGCTTCAGGTTGTTCTGCAGGATCCGTTCGGCTCCCTCAGCCCCCGGATGACGGCTGGGCAGATCGTCACCGAAGGCCTTCTCGTGCATGAGCCGTCGATCAGCCGGAAGGAGCGCGATATCCGCGCCGCGCAGGCGCTGGAGGAGGTGCAACTCGATCCGTCTCTCCGCAACCGCTACCCGCATGAATTCTCGGGCGGCCAGCGCCAGCGCATCGCCATCGCGCGCGCCATCATCCTGAAGCCCAAGGTCGTGGTGCTGGACGAGCCCACCTCCGCGCTCGACCGCCAGGTGCAAAAGCAGATCGTGGACTTGCTGCGCGATCTTCAGCAGGCGAACAATCTCTCCTACCTCTTCATCAGCCATGACCTGTCCGTCGTGCGTGCGATGGCGGACCTTGTCATGGTGATGAAGGACGGCCGCGTGGTCGAGCAGGGCACGACTGACGACGTGATGGACCATCCGCAGGATGACTACACGCGACAGTTGATGGCGGCCGCCATGGCGTGGCACAGCGTGCCGGCGACCGACATGAGGCGGTGACGCACTGATCGGTTCAGGAATGCCTTGCCCCGGGGTCCCATGCATCGTCCGGAGCCGTCCAGTCCGGAGCCGCCCGCCCGCAGGCTGCTGCGTCCCTCACCTTCCCCGGCTCTCGTCGGGGCTCTCCTTTCCCGCGTTGCGGGAAAGGACAGGAGGTTTGATCTGCCGCAAATCGTGTTCTGGCATGTGCCCGAGGCATGGACGCCACCAACTGATATGTTAGCATGTTCGCATGAGCCCCTATGAGGAGGCTCGACATTCGTCCCGGGAGGACCCTCGCATGTTCAAGAAAACCCTCGCCTGCTCGCTCGCCCTTGCCGCCGTGCTGGCGGCCGGATCGGCCATGGCCGACACCAAGGACAAGAAGATCGCGCTCTCCAACAACTACGCCGGAAACTCCTGGCGCCAGGCCATGCTGAAGAGTTGGGACAAGGTGACGAAGCCCGCCGTCGAATCCGGCGTCGTGGCCGCCGCCGACGCCTTTACCACCTCCGAAAACCAGGTGACCGAACAGGCCGCCCAGATCCAGAACCTCATTTTGCAAGGATACAATGCAATCGTCATCAACGCCGCCTCGCCGGACGCACTGAACGGCGTCGTCAAGCAGGCCTGCGACGCCGGCATCACCGTCGTCTCCTTCGACGGCATCGTGACCGAGCCCTGCGCCTGGCGGATCGCCGTCGACTTCGCCAAGATGGGTGAAGTGCAGGTCGACTATCTCGCCAAGAAGATGCCGGACGGCGGCAACCTGCTCGAGATCCGCGGCCTCGCGGGCGTCTTCGTCGACGACGAGATCTCCAAGGGCATCCATGCGGGTGTCGCCAAGAACCCGCAGTTCAAGATCGTGGGCTCGGTCCATGGCGACTGGGCGCAGGAAGTGGCCCAGAAGGCGGTGGCCGGCATCCTGCCGTCGCTGCCTGAGATCAAGGCGGTGGTGACCCAGGGTGGTGACGGCTATGGCGCCGCCCAGGCCTTCGCCGCGGCGGGCCGCCCCACCCCCACCATCATCATGGGCAACCGCCAGGACGAGCTGCAGTGGTGGAAGGAACAGAAGGACACCAATGGCTATGAGACCATGTCGGTCTCGATCGCGCCCGGCGTCTCCACGCTGGCCTTCTGGGTGGCGCAGATGATCCTCGACGGCAAGGACGTGCCGAAGGACCTGACCGTGCCCTTCCTGCAGATCGACCAGGACACGCTCGAAGCCAACCTCGCCACCACGGAAAAGGGCGGCGTGGCGAATGTCGAGTACTCGGCTGAGGACGCCGCGAAGGTCGTCGCAGGCAAGTAATCGCTTGTCCCAAGAAGCGATCAGGCTGGACGGCGTCGAAAAATCCTTCGGCGCCGTCCGCGCCTTGGCGGGCGTCGACCTCGTGGTCGCCGCCGGCGAGTGCCTGGGGCTGGTCGGCCACAACGGGGCCGGCAAGTCCACCCTCATGCATGTGCTGAGCGGCAACCTGACGCCATCGGCCGGGCAGCTGTCCGTGGGCGGAGAGAAATTCGCCGGCGCATGGACCGCCGCCGCGGCACAGGCCAAGGGCGTGCGCTGCGTGTTCCAGGAACTCTCGCTCTGCCCCAACCTGACGGTGGCGGAGAACGTCCGCATCATCCATCCGGCACTGAGGGGTTTCGGCTGGAAGGCGCGCGCGAGGGCGCTGATCCGCGCGAAGCTGGACGAGATCTTTCCCAACCACGGCATCGACGCCGACGACGAGATCGCCGACCTCGCCATCGGCAAGCGCCAGATGGCGGAGATCGCCCGCGCCTTCACGGTGACGGACGGCGCACTCCGCCTCGTCATCCTCGACGAGCCGACGTCCTCGCTCGACTCGGTCACCGCACGGCAGCTGCTCGATTATGTGCGCAAGGAAACGGCGCGCGGCACGTCCATCATCCTCATTTCCCACCTGCTGGGCGAGGTCCTCCAGGCTTCCGACCGCATCGTGGTGATGAAGGACGGAAAGAAGGTGGCGGAGCGCAAGGCCGCCGACTTCACCCGCAACTCGCTGGTCTCCGCCATGGGCTCGGAAGCGCGCGAACAGAAGCGTGGCGCTGTGCGCCAGGCCTCGGAACAGGTGATGGTGAAGGCCACCTCGCGGACCGGCGGCACCACCGCGCTGGAAGCGCGGAAGGGAGAGGTGATCGGCCTTACCGGGCTTGCGGGCCACGGCCAGACGCGCATGCTGCTCGACATCTACGAG
>JADCDC010000081.1 GCA_020252385.1 Aestuariivirga sp. | reverse complement strand
TGGGTCCGAAGGTGTCGGTCTCGGTGCGGGTCTTCGTCATGGCAGTCCTCGAAGCGTGGCGCTGGGTCTTGAGGCGGGCTGATTATCACTTCCCCCCGGCTGCCGCCAGTCAGACGGAAGTCGGCCCCGCGCGCCGGTGAAGCCGTGCCAGCATCGCCATGGCGAGCGTCGAGAGGAGGGCTGCCACCCCCGCCGCCAGTAGGGCCGTCTCCGCCGATGACCAGCCGATGAGCAGCGCGAAGAGCAGCGGCGCTGCCGCGTTCAGCATCAGGTTGGGGGCAGCGATCACGCCCAGCACCTCGCCATAGCCGCGCGGCCCGAAGAGGTGGAGCGGCACCGCGCCCTTGGCGATGGTGACGAGCCCGTTCGACGCGCCATAGAGGAGCGCGAAGAGGATGGCCGCGGGCCAGCTGAAACCCAGCCCGCCGAACAGCGCGATCGCCACGGGCAGGAGCCCGAAGGCAATGAGGCCCAGCTGGATCGGGCTGATCCGCCGCCCCATCATGATCTCGCCCACCCGGCTTGCGACCTGCGCCGGGCCGATCAGTGCTGCCATCAGCACCGCCTGCTCGCCGCCGAAGCCCAGCGCCCCGAACAGCGGCACGGCATGGGCCGAGATCGCGGAGAAGACGAGGCCGTTCAGCGCCACTGCCGCGGCGAACAGGACCATGGCGTTCCGCCGCGCCCCGCCGCTGTGCCCAAGCGTGGCGCGATCCTCCGCCATTGGTTCCGCTCCGCCGCCGCCATCGCCCCTGGCTCCGCCCAGCACCGCGAGGTGAATGGGCAGGCAGACGAAGAGGTGCAGCAATGCATAGATGAGCAGCGCATGGCTCCAGCCGATGCCCTGCGCCAGGTAATGGCTCACCGGCCAGAACACGGTCGAGGCCAGCCCACCGAACAGCGTGAGATAGGAGATGGCGCGCCGCGCGCCGGCACCTGCGATCTGCGACAGGCTGGCGAAGGCCGCGTCATAGGTCGCAAGCCGCATGGCAAGCCCCAGCACCAGCCAGCCCGCGACATAGGTGAGAGGATGCGGAAAGGCGCCGATGATGGCGAGGCCCAGTGCGGAGAGGAGCGAACCCGCCACCATCACGCGCCTGCCACCAACCCGGTCGATCAGCCGCCCTGCCCAGGGGGAAGCAAGCCCGCTCACCAGCAGGGCCGCGGAGAAGGCGCCGAAGATCAACGCCTCAGACCAGCCGGTGCCGGCCGCGATCTCCTGCGACAGGGCGCCCAGCGCATAATAGGTCGTCCCCCAGCCGATGATCTGGGTGATGCCCAGGCCGCAGATGACGAGCCAGAGGGGAGGGCCGGGTCTCACCTCCATCTCTGGATCCGCCTCCTGGTTGCCGTCATGCCAGCGAAGGCTGGCATCCCGCTTCCGAGCCGCCAAAGCGGGACCCCAGCCTTCGCTGGGGTGACGGATTGTTCGCAGAGGCGCGGGAACACGTCGATCGGCGTCCGCATGGATCAGCCGAGCTCATCCCACCAGATCGGGTTGCTCCAGGCGCGCTTGCCGCCATTGTCGATGACGGTGATGCGGAACCACGCGCTTGGCTTCCGGAGGAGCCAGCCCTTCTCGAGCTTCGAAAGGTCGAAGCTCGCCTCGGTGATGGCGCGGCCGGTCCGCACCATGCTGCGCGAGGTGCCGCATACGACCGTGATGGTGTCGACCGGCGAGCAGGCAATCGAGATCTCCTTGCCCGTCATCTCGATCGCGTGGATCTGCGGCCCCATGCTCGAATAGTAGAGGCCCTGCTTGAGGGCGCCGAGCAGCGCATCGGGGTCGAGGCTCTCCGCCTTCACATGCACCCAGCCGCCGAAATGATCGGGCGTCTTGAAATGCGCGTCATCGGTGGCGAAGGCGGTCAGGCGGTGCCCCTCGGTCAGCAGCTGGTCGAGGAGGTACCAGCCATCGCCCCGGTCGTTCTCGATGGCGCAGCCGTGGTTGTAGACCTCGACCGCATGGGCGCAGTCGATGGCGCGGCCATCCTCGATCGTCAGCTGCGACCAGGCGGGATGCGCGATGCCGATGAAGGCGCCCGCCTCATGAGCGCGGCGCGCCAGCTGCTCGCCCGTCTCGCCGGCGAGGTTGCGCGGGAAATCCAGCGGCAGCCCCGCGGCCACGATGTGCCAGAGCTCGCCCACCCGGGTTTCCGGCGCATGGAGCTCCGCGCCGATCAGTGTCGTGAAGCTGTTTGAGCGGAAGCTCCGCGTGTCGGCGATCGGAAAGTCGAAATTGCCGATGAAATGCTCGGAGAGCTGCATGAAGTCGTAGCCCGCGTGTTTGTAGGCATCGACAACCGCGTGGGGCTCCAGCGCCCCATCCGAGAGATTCGAATGGGTGTGGAGGTTGCCGCGCCAGAAGCGGCCGGGGGCGGCGAAGGGGGCGAGTAGGGTCATGAGGATTTCCGCGAGACTGTCAGACGCTCATCTGCATGCCAAGTTCGACCACGCGGTCGGGCGGGATGCGGAAGAATTCGATGGCGCGCGAGGATTGCCCCGCCATCATGATGAACAGGCGCTGCTGCCAGAAGGGCAGGGCGGAGCGCGCCGACATGCGGATGACGCGGCGTCCGAGGAAATAGGAGGCCTGGCGCGGGTCGATCTCGAGGCCGAAGGGCGCGCAGGCGCGCAGCGCCTTGGGCACGTCGGGCTGCTCCATGTAGCCAAAGCGCGCCTCGACGAGCCATGCGCCGAGCGGCAGCTGCTTCACCGTGACGCGCTCCTCATTCTCGATCCTGGGCTCGCTGGTCGTCTCGGCGGTGATGAAGACCAGCCTGTCGTGCAGCACGCGGTTGTGCTTCAGGTTGTGCATCAGCGCGCTCGGCGCATAGAGGGGGTCGGTCTGCAGGAACACGGCTGCACCCGCGACGCGCGTCGGCTGGCGGCGCTCGAGGCTGTCGAGCAGCGGCACGAGCTCGACCGATTCCTTGCGGAGCTTCTCCGCCAGCGCCTGCCGGCCCCGCATCCAGGTGAACATCAGGAGGATGATGGTGGCGCCCAGCAGCACCGGCATGTAGCCGCCATGCGCGATCTTGAGGCCATTGGCGGCGAGGAACAGGACCTCGATCACGAGGATCAGCGCCAGCGCCGGGATCACGAACCAGCGCGGCAGCGTGCGCGCCTTCCAGAAGAAGATCGTGGCGAGGATCGTGTCGACCACCATGGAGGTGTTGACCGCGATGCCATAGGCCGAGGCGAGGTTGCTCGACGACTTGAAGACGAGGACCAGCATCACCACGCCCACCAGCAGCATCCAGTTGATCTGCGAGACATAGATCTGGCCGTGCTCGGTCTCGCTGGTGTGGGTGATGCTCATGCGCGGGAAGAGGCCCAATGACATCGCCTGCTGGGCGATCGAGAAGGCGCCGGTGATGACCGCCTGCGAGGCGATGACGGTGACCGCGGTGGCGAGCAGCACGAGGGGGATGACGAGCCATCCCTCGACCATCAGGAAGAACGGGTTCTCGACCGATTCCGGGTGCGTGATGATGAAGGCGCCCTGGCCCAGATAGTTGAGGATGAGGCCGGGGAAGACGACCGACAGCCAGGCGATGCGGATGGGCTTCGGGCCGAAGTGACCCATGTCCGCATAGAGCGCCTCGCCGCCGGTGACAGCCAGGAACACGCCGCCGAAGACGAGGAGTGCGAGCCCCGGGCGCTCGATGAGCATCGACAGGCCATAGGCGGGGTTGAAGGCGAGGAAGATCTCGGGATCATCGAAGATGTGGATGAAGCCGATGATGCCGATCGTCAGGAACCACACGAAGGTGATGGGCGCGAACAGCGATGCGACTCCGGCCGTGCCCTTGTACTGGAACAGGAAGAGCGAGACGAGGATGGCGAGCGTCAGCGGCACGATGAAGGGGTCGAAGCCGGCGTTGACGACCTTCAGGCCCTCGACCGCGGAGAGCACCGACATGGCGGGCGTGATCATCGCGTCGCCGAAGAAGAAGGCCGCGCCGATCATGCCGAGCGCCAGGATGATGCCGCCCTTCTGCCTGAGCAGGCTCTCGACCAGCACGACGAGCGACAGTATTCCGCCCTCGCCCTTGTTGTCCGCCTTCATGAGGAACACGACGTATTTGAGCGTGACGATGAGGATCAGCGACCAGATCAGCAGCGAGGCCACGCCGAGCACCGCGGTGCGCAGGTCACCGCCCGCGACCACCACCGGATGCAGCGCCTCGCGCATAGCGTAGAGCGGGCTGGTGCCGATGTCGCCGAACACCACGCCGATGGTGGCGAAGGCCAGCTTGAGTGTGGTCTTGCTGGGGCCGTGCGGTTCTGCGCTGTCCTGCTGCATGGGCGGGCGCCTCGGGCGCTGCTCCCTGTCTGTTCACCTTGCGGCTATTCGGCCGTCACGACGGCGCGGCATTCAGCAGGAAGCGCTGCCAGAGTCAAGGGCGGGGCAGGCTTCGCGGGCTTCTGCGGCTTGGCCTCGGGCTTCTCCGGCTTGGGCCATGGCTTGTCGCCCAGCCAGTAGGCGAGCTCGTCGCCGCAACCGGTGCCGTCATTCGGGCTCGGTGTCGGCTGGTTCTTGCAGCCGGGCGAATCCGCCGGGCAGTTGATGCGGATGTGGAAGTGCCAGTTGTGCCCGAAATACGGGCGGACCTTGGCGAGCCACGCCTTGTTCTTGTCGTTCTTCGCCCATTTGCAGAGCTCCGCCTTGATCGGCGGGTGGACGAAGATGCGCGACACTTCCGGATAGGAGGCGGCGCGCTTGATGAGCCGCGCATGGGCCTCGGTCCACACATCGGGGTCGATGCGCTTGCGGTCCTTCACCACGAGCTTCGCCTTGATCTCCTCGCGCTCCTTCTTGGACAGCGTGCGGTCCGGCATCGGCGTCAGCCAGATGTCGGCGTCGAGGCCGATCTGGTGGCTGGCATGTCCTGACAGCATGGGGCCTCCGCGCGGCTGGGCGAGATCGCCCACCAGAAGGCCGTTCCAGCCGTCCTTCTGCTTTGCTTCGACGGCCAGCCGCTCGACCAGCGCCACCATGTCCGGGTGTCCCCAGTTGCGGTTGCGCGACAGGCGCATGACCTGCCAGGCCGGGCCGTCGACTTCGAGGGCCTTGCCGCCCGCCATGCAGCCCCTGGCGTAGGAGCCGATGGCGCGGGACTTGAGGTTGGCGGTGGGTTCCTTCTGGCCGCCGAACACCTTCTTGGCGGGGAGCTTCATCAGCTCCTTGTCGCTCATCACGGCGAGCGCCTGGGTCTCCGAAACGGTCTGGGCCATCACGGTGGACGTGCCCGCCATGGCGAGGAAGACGGCGGCGGCAAGCAGGGTGCGGATCATCTGCCGGTTCACTTCTTTCGGAACTGGTCGAGCGAGACGACCTTGGCGGGTTCGTCCTGCGGGGTGGTTTCGGCGGGGTTCGCCTCGGCCGCAGCCGTCGCGGCCTCGGCCCGGGCCGGGGCGGGGGCAGGGGCGGCCTTGGGGGCCTCCACCTCGCGCGGGCGGCGCTCGGCGCCGGCGGTCTCGAACTGCAGCCCGAACTGCACGGCGGGATCGAGGAAGCCCTTCACGGCATCGAAGGGGATCACGAGATGCTCGGGCACATTGTCGAAGGAGAGTTCGACCTCGAAACGGTCGTCATGGACCTTCAGGTTCCAGTACTGGTGCTGCAGCACGATGGTCATCTCGCGCGGATAGCGCTGGGAGATCTTCTCGGAGAGTTCGACGCCGGGGTGGCGGGTGTTGAAGGCGATATAGAAGTGATGCTCGCCCGGAAGCCCGGTCGTCTCGGCGATGCGCAGCGCTTCCCGCACCACGCCCTTCAAGGCGCTCTGGGCGAGCAGGTCATAGCGCATCAAGTCTTCTGGCATGCTGGCGTCCGGCTTCATTCTGGGCGATTGACTCGCCCCGTACCATAGCCAGACGGCGGGCGCAAAGTCATCCTCCGTGTTTGGGGAGGTAACCGGCAGATCGGGGGATATGAAATGAAAGTGCCGGCTTCTGTTGCCAGGTGCCGGCGAACCCCGCCTTAAGCGGCTAAGCCCAAGGACTTTGATTTCGGTGCTCAGACTGCGTTAAGCAGCCACTGCAACCGGAGCATAGTTGTCGTTGGCAACTATATGTTTAGCCCGATAACGTCGGTACCATCACGGGCAAAAAGCAACCCTTTACACCCTCGTCGATCCTAGTTCGCCCCCATCACGGGCCGCCGGCCTTGCAAGCGGTCGGTGGTGGAGGCGCCGGGTACTGCCCCCGGGTCCGAAAGGTTTATTACGATCACCGTTTATCACCATAGTCATGCCCCTTGCGGAGCGTGACGACCTGAATATAGGGAGCGAGGAGGGGTAAGGAAAGGGGAACTTTCCCGCGTGGTCCCCGGTTTCGGCTGGCATGACAATCCGGCGCATGATGGCTGAAATCGATGGCGATTTTGCCGTCTTCCTCATCGGCATGAGGCTCAACCGGCCCTGGCGGGTGGACCGCTGGGGGCCACTGGCGCTCGCCATGGTCCGGATGCTGGGCGATTTGCGCAAGGGAAGCGAACCGGGCTTCCTCGGCGCGGTGCTGGGCCTTCCCGTCAGCGTCGTCTACTGGCGCTCCTACGCGGAACTCGAGGCCTGGGCACTGAAGCCTAAGGGCAGCCATGCCCGCGCCATGGCGGCCTTCGCGCAAAGCGGCGTCGAGGGCCGGGGCGACATCGGCTTCTGGCATGAGACCTATCTGGTGCGGCAGGGGGAGTATGAAGCGGTCTACAGCGGCATGCCGCCCTTCGGACTGGGTGCCGCCTCGAAGCTCGTTCCGGTCACCCCTGAACGGACCTCGGCGCGGCAAAGATTATACAAGAAGTCTTCCTCTTCCGTCGAAACACCCCTTGTCAACCCAAGGTTGCCGGATTAGCTTCGTTTCCGTAGGGAGAAGTCGCAGTTCTTATGCGCGACCTGCAGCACATCGCAAAAGCCGTGAAGGACACGTTGTCGGGTGATTTCGGCAGGGTGATCGCCGACGTGCGCGTTCACGGGCTGGGATGGCGACGCACTGCTGCGCGTTGATGTGGTCTTCGAGGGGACTCACAAGGACATCGATGCCCGCAAACTCAGCGGCGCGGTGCGCAACGTCCGCCTGCGGCTGATGGCCATGAAGGAAGACGCATTCCCCCTGTTTTCATTCATCTCCAAGGGGTTGCGGAGCGGAGTGATCAGAAACCAAGAACTGCGCAGTTGAGCAGAAGCTTTGGTGATCGATCAAAGCTTGAATACCTCGCAGAATTGCTCCATAGTTTACGTTAGAGCAACTAACGGGATGAGCGAGAATGACCACTGATTCTGCGGTAGTTCTTCGTCTAGACGGCGATTTGTTGAGCGAGCTTGACGAATGGATATCGAGTCAGCCTAGCCTACTGTCCAGAGAACAGGCTGCGCATAGACTTATTAAAGTAGGGCTGGGATCGGATTCGCCAATAGGTCCTCGCATAAGTGATGGAGAAAGGCTCATCATTGCCATGATGGCAGATCTCATGAAAGCTTCGGGCGTAAAGGGAGATATAGACCCAGATTTCGTCAGTAGTGTTGTACACGACGGACATTTTTGGGCACTGGAGTGGAAGTATGACTCACTTTTCCCCGGTCAAGCGGTGCTTGTTGCGGCGGCAGAAGAAGTCGCCGAAATTCTGGAAATGTGGGATCAGATGATCACCGGCTTCGATCAGCTGTCGCCGCCAGATAAGCAAGCAGTCGAAGCGAAGAATGGATCGGCGCTTGTGTCGTTCCCTGGATTCGACGGCAACAATGAAACGATTCAATACGGCATTGCGAAACTGCTCGTGGAGAAGATGGACCGCTTTAAACATGTGAAGGGCGCGACTCGAAACTCGCACGCACCTGTGCTTGAGGGTTACAGGCGAATGCTCAAGGTTTATCGGTTCATGAAAGACCGAAATGGTCGTTCACCCCTTACGCGTCACCAAATCCTCGAACTCATGGAGCTGAGCTAAGAGACTATCGATCCAAACCTTAAGGGCGATGACGGAACTCTGCGCTCGGGTGAAGGCTAGGCTCAGTGGAGGGAAACTCTTTACTGCCACTTGGTCTCGTCCCCCGGAATCGTCTAACCTCGCCTCCATGGAACAATATCATGACCTGATGCGGCACGTGCGCCTTCATGGCCACCGCAAGGACGACCGGACGGGAACCGGAACGCTCTCCGTCTTCGGCTGGCAGATGCGCTTCGACCTCGCGAAGGGATTCCCCCTCGTCACCACCAAGAAGCTGCATCTCCGCTCGATCATCCATGAGCTGTTGTGGTTCATCCGTGGCGACACCAACATCAGGTACCTGCAAGACAACAAGGTCACCATCTGGGACGAGTGGGCGGACGAGAACGGCGATCTGGGGCCGGTCTACGGCGCCCAGTGGCGCTCCTGGCCGGCGCGCGATGGCCAGGCCATCGACCAGCTCTCGGACGTCATCCAGAGGATCCGCAAGAGCCCCGACTCGCGCCGCCTCATCGTTACCGCCTGGAACCCGGCCGATGTGGACAAGATGGCGCTGCCGCCCTGCCACTGCCTGTTCCAGTTCTACGTGGCAGATGGCAGGCTCTCCTGC
>JADCDC010000080.1 GCA_020252385.1 Aestuariivirga sp. | reverse complement strand
GGATCAGCACCCACCGCGAGGCCGTGTCGCGCGAGATGGCCTGGCTCGACGGCAAGGGCCTCACCAGGAAGCAGGGGCGGAGCCTGCTGATCCCCAGCCTGGCCGCGATCAACCGCCTGCTGGACGAGAGCCGGGAGAGCTGAGCGCCGGCCCTCAGCATTTCTTTCCGGTCCCTGTGACAATCCCCACAGCCCTGGCGCAGGAGTCTGCCTAGCGTGCCTCTCATGGGCTTGGCCATCTACCCCGGCCTCGCCCGACACAGAGGAGACTGAGCCATGGTGAACCTGTCCCACTCCCATCCTGAAGACCGGGCGAGCGTGTTCGGCCTTGCCCGTCACCTGATTGACCGCCTGTCGTCGGCCCTCGCCGCGCGGCGCGTCCTCCACACCCGGGAATCCACGCTCGAGGCGCTGGAGCTGGTGGAACCCGGCCTGCTCAGCCAGCACGGCATTCCGGCCGGCCGCAGACAGGGGCCGGTGGAAGCGCTTGCCAACTCGAACCCCGCCGTGGTCGCGGCCGGCGTGTTCTGCCTGCCTCGCCGCTGAGGCGGCGCGAGGGCCCGAAAGATTTTTCCGGCCTGTGATGCACATCACAGATCGGATGGCCCGGCCGCCCTAGCTTGGCTCTCACAGGCTTCGACATTCCACTGAAAGCCGGACACACGAGGAGAACGCACCATGGCCACGATGATCCAGTCCCTGCCCTCCACCCAGGTCTCCGGCTTCAGCTTTGCCGGCCAGATCGTCCGCAAGATCTCCGCCGCGCTGTCCGCCCGCCGCGCCCGGATCGCCGACCAGGCCGCCCTCCTCGACATGGACCCCCGCCTCCTCGCCGACATCGGCGCTGCCCGCGGCACCGCCGCCGAGGCCGGACTTGCCACGCTGAACCCCGCCGTCCTGTCGGCCTCGCTGTACCCGGCCTTCCGCGCCGGCCGCTGAGCTTCGGCGAACGTCGCCGAAGCGTCGCCACCGTGTCATGAAGCGATGGCACACGGGGATGAAGGCGATGGCGGAACTTTCTTCCGGCCTGTGATGCACGTCACAGACGTTTCCGGCCAGCCGCCATAGCTTGGCTTTCACGGGCTACGGCATCCACCGCACGCCGGAAACACACGAGGAGAACGCACATGGCCACGATGATCCAGTCCCTGCCCTCCACCCACGTCTCCGGCTTCGGCTTTGCCGGCCATCTTGCCCGCAGGATCTCCACGGCACTGGCCGCCCGCCGTGCCCGGCTGGCCGACCAGGACGCGGTCCGCGACATG
Organism: Aestuariivirga sp.; assembly: GCA_020252385.1. Lineage (GTDB taxonomy): Bacteria > Pseudomonadota > Alphaproteobacteria > Rhizobiales > Aestuariivirgaceae > Aestuariivirga. The sequence continues at coordinate 2,490 of JADCDC010000080.1, read as the reverse complement.
GACCCCCGCCTCCTCGCCGACATCGGCGCTCTCCGCCACGCCGCTGGCCCGACCGGCCTTGCCATGATGAGCCCCGGCGTCGTCGCCTGCTCGCTCTTCCCCTCCGCCCGCGGCCGCTGAGGCGCGGGGTTCAGAGGCCCCTGGCGTCCAGCCACGCCTCGATCCGCTTCATCTCGGGCTCGCCGATGGCAGTTGGTGAAGTGAGCGCCTGCCATCCCCTTGCATAGTCGGATGCCGCGTAGACATGCCCCCGGCCTTTGGGCACCGTGGTGGCGGTCATCATGTCGAAGACCACCTGAATGAAGCTGATGCCGGGAAGCCACCTGAGCCCCGGCGAGACATCACCGGCACGCGGCGGACCCATCCAGTCCGGCTTTCTCAGCCACATGTCCGTCTCGAAGAACACGATCGGATCCGAGGAATACTGCAGATAGAGCACGCGGACCGGCCCCCAGCCGCCGGCGGCGAGCTGCCCCTTGTCGCTCGCCGTGAAGAAGCGGAAGACGCCGGGTGCGCGCGCCTCCGGCAGCCATTGCGGCGAACCGGCATTGCGGGTGGCGGTGACCTCCGTCCAGGTGCGGCTGGCGAAGGGTGGGCCCACCCAGAAGGCGCCCTCGAAGGGATCGCCCAGAACGGAATAGGCATCGCTGGCGAGATCGGAGTTGAGAGAGCCGAGGCTCAGCCCGAACAGGAACAGCCGTGGCCGCTTGTCACGCGGGAGCTGGCGCCAGTGGCCGTAGACGGCGCGGAATACGGCATCCGCCGTCTCCTCGCCATATTCGGGCTGGACCAGCAGCGACAGCCAGCTCGGCAGGTAGGAATACTGCACCGAGACCGAAGCGACGTCGCCACCATGCATGATCTCGACCGGCAGGATGCCGGCGGGGTCCACCCAGCCGGTGCCGGTCGGCGTGGCGATGACCAGCAGCGACCGCTCGAAGGCGCCGGTGCGCTGCATCTCGGCAAGCGCCAGGGCGGCGCGCTCCTCCACCGTCTCGGCGGAATTGGCCCCGACATAGACGCGCAGGGGCTCCTTGGCGGGCCGCCCGATGAGGGCCTCTATGTCGGCGGCGGCGGGCGCGTCGAGGACGTGCCGGCGGCCTTCGCGGCCGAGGTTCTCCCAGTCGAGCAGCGAAGCGGGGCTGCCGGTGCGCAGCGGATTGTTCGGACGCTCCTCCTCCGGCGGGATGAGGGAATCGACGGTGCGGTAGGCGGAATCGAGCCCACGCAGGATGGCATCGAGCAGGAAGCCATTGCCGATCGCCCAGAAGCTCCAGGCCGCCAGCAGCGAGGCGGCCAGCAGGGCGGCCCGCGGCGGCAGGACGCGGCGGAGCGGCGCATCGTAGATATCCTTGAGGGCGCCGAGGAAACGTCCGGCGACGATCAGCAGAAGGGCAACGCCCAGCCCCGCCGCCAGCAGCGTGAAGGGCCTGACGCTTTCGACATCGGGAAGCCCCAGCGCGCGATAGACCTCGTTCTGCCAGCCGCGCGCCAGGACGGCGCCGGCGACGACCAGGATGGCGGCGAGCGCCGCCGACAGCCACCAGCCGTTCCGCAGGAGGCGCTCCCGCGCCACCGGCAGGCCCAGCCATGCCCACAGCATGATGAGACCCGCGGCAAGCCCATAGCCCACGGCGAAGGCAAGGCCCGCAATCGCGCCCTGGATCAGCCCCTCGCGCGGGATCATGCTCGGAGTCAGCGCCGCGAGCCAGAACAGGGCGCCGACGACGAGCCCCGCCGCCGAGAGGGGTGCCGTGAAACGGTGGACGACGGACAGCGCAAGCTTCTTCATGCCGGGATTTGTGCCCTGCCGCGGCCGCAAGGGCAATCCTCCAGTGGCCGCAGGCGGCAAAGGGCGATCCTGATCCGGGACCCGACAGCCATCGTAATCGAACGTTAACTGGAGGAAAAATCACATGAAGACGTTGCTGGCGGCGCTTGCTCTCATCGCCTTGGCGGGCGGAACGGCGGAGGCCTCGGGCCTCGCCACGGGCGAACAGATATCCGCGGCGATTTCGGGCAATACCGTGCAGGGCAGCATGGTTGCGGCGGGTGCCTACACGGAGTTCTACGGCGCCGACGGCGTCATCAAGGGCAAGGACTATTCCGGCAAGTGGCGGGTCAACGGCGATGCCATGTGCTTCCAGTATGGCGCCGACCCGGAAGCATGCTGGCAGGTGAGGCTTGACGGCATGCAGGTGACCTGGGTGAAAGAGGGCAAGGACGACGGGACGGGTACCATCGTGCCGGGCAACCCGAACAACTTCTGACATCTTCCTGCGCTGCAGCAGGATCAGCCGACATTGGCGGTCTCCACGATGCGGCTCAAGCGCTGCATGTCCAGAATCTTCAACTCGCGGTAGCCCAGCGTGCAGATTCCCTGGTCGACCAGTTCGCCCAGCAGGTTATAGACCGTCGAGCGCGACAGGTTGCTGGCGACCGCCAGTTCCTCCTGGGTCATCGGTATGCTCACCGGCCCGGGCGGAAGAT
>JADCDC010000008.1 GCA_020252385.1 Aestuariivirga sp. | reverse complement strand
CAACCCGGTGAGCACGCTCGGCTCCATGCAGGTGTCGATTGCCTATGCCATCGCCGAGGTCGAGAAGGCGAAGGGCCGCCGCCTCGGCATGCCGGCGATCTGGAAGCTCCGCGACGAGCTCTACACGCGCCAGGGCGGCGTCGACTATGGCGCGCGCATGCTGCTCGGCTATCGCGCCGGCTATGACTCCCGCGTCTATGTCTTCGCCGACTACAATGCCGGCCGCTATGCCAGCCGCAACGCCGCCTTCCAGCACATGGTGAGCGCGCTTTCGGGCGAGACGCTGGCGCTCGATGGCGATCTTCTCGTCTATCGTGGCAGCACGCCGCGAAGCGAGCCGAGCGCCACCGAAAGGGCGGTGCGGAGCCTCGCGCTGGGCCTTGGCGAGGACGATATCCGCGCCGACCTGCTGATGGAGAAGGACGCCGCCTTCCGCGACACATCGCTTTATGCCCGCGTGGCCGAAGCCTATGCCGCGAAGACCGGGCGGAAGGCGCCCTACGCCATGATCCCGCAGATCAGGCTCGAGAGCCCGAAGCTCTCCCGCAATATGACCACCGAACGCTTCGCCCGCGCCGTGCTGGCACGGCACGAGCGCTGCATGAAGGCCCGCTGATCAGTCCGGCAGCGAATTCAGGAAGGAGCCAGCCTTCTTGAAGCGCTTCTTCTCTTCCTCGAAGACCTCGCTGATCTGGCCGCCGGAGAAGAAGCCGCCCCGCACGATGACGCGGGTGTTGCTCATGCCGGTCTTCTGGACGAGGGCGAAGAGCTTCGCCGCATTGTCAGGATGAAGCCTGACGCAGCCGTGGGAAGCACGGCGGCCGAGGCTCTTCGTGTGGTAGCTGCCGTGAACAGCATGGCCGCGCGAGGTGAAGAAGATCGAATGCGGCATGGGCGCATCGTCCCATTCCTTCGAGTAATGCTCGCGCTCCATGCGGAAGGGGCGGAAGTTGCCGCTCGGCGTCTCATAGCCGCTGGCACCCGTCGAGACCTTCCAGCGGTGGATCGTGTCCCCGTCGAGCGCCACCACCATCTTCTGGCTCACCTTGTTGATGGTGATGATAAGGCGTGGCTCGGCCTTCGGCTTCTTCTTCGCCACCTGCTTCTTGGGCTCGGGCTTCTTCTTTTCGGGCTGCTTCTTCTCCGCCTGCTTCTTGGCGTCGGGCTTCTTCGCAGCCTGCTTCTTCGGATCGGGCTTCTTGGCCTCCTCCTGCTTCGGCTCCGGCGCCTTCGCCGCGGGCTTCTTGGCCTCGGGCTTGGGAACCTCGGGCTTGGCGGCGGGCGGTGCTGCAGGCTTGGCAGGGGGTGTTGCCGGCGGTACCGCCTTGGCGGCGGGATTCTGCGGCGGCAGCTCCGGGGTGGTGGCATGGGCCGCCTGCGGCAACAGAACGGCGCCGAGCGCCATGAGCATTTCGCGTCGTGAAGCCATCTTTCGAATCCCCGCTGCAACGTTTCGTTGCCGTCGCAGGCATTATGCCGCATTCGCCCCGATGCGTGAAGTATCGCAGCACGCGAGTGATTTGCGCTTTCGGGCCCAACCAGCTAAGGAGCGCGCCCATGAACAAGCATGTCCCCAAGATCGGGCTGGTTTCGCTCGGCTGCCCCAAGGCGCTGGTCGACTCCGAGCGAATCATCACCCAGCTCCGCGCGGAGGGCTATGTGATGTCGCCAGGCTATGACGGCGCCGACGTGGTGATCGTCAACACCTGCGGCTTCCTCGACAGCGCCAAGGCCGAATCGCTCGCCGCCATCGGCGAGGCGATGGAGGAGAACGGGCGCGTCATCGTCACCGGCTGCTTCGGCGTCGAGGCCGACACCATCATGAAGGCGCATCCGGGTGTGCTCGCCGTCACCGGGCCGCACCAGTATGAGGCGGTGGTGGGTGCCGTCCACAAGGCGATCCCGCCGGTGCATGACCCGAAGTTCGACCTCGTGCCGCCGCAGGGCCTGCACCTGACGCCCAAGCACTACGCCTATCTCAAGATCTCGGAAGGCTGCAACAACCGCTGCTCCTTCTGCATCATCCCCTCGCTCCGCGGCGACCTCGTCTCGCGGCCCGTCGCCTCCGTCCTCTACGAGGCGGAGCGGCTGGTGAAGGCGGGGGTGAAGGAGCTTCTCGTTATCAGCCAGGACACGTCTGCCTATGGCGTTGACATCAAATATGCAGAATCCAAGTTCCATGGCCGCGCGGTCAGGGCGAAGTTCTTCGACATGGCGAAGGAGCTGGGCGATCTCGGCGCCTGGGTGCGCATGCATTACGTCTACCCCTACCCCCATGTCGACGACGTGATCCCGCTGATGGCGGAGGGCAAGATCCTCCCCTATCTCGACATTCCCTTCCAGCACGCCGCCCCCAATGTGCTGAAAGCCATGAAGCGCCCGGCAAACCAGGAGAAGGTGCTGGACCGCCTCGCCTCCTGGCGGAAGATCTGCCCGGACATCGCCATCCGCTCCACCTTCATCGTCGGCTTCCCCGGCGAGACGGATCAGGATTTTGAATATCTCCTCCAGTGGATGAAGGAAGCGCGGATCGAGCGCGCCGGCTGCTTCAAGTACGAACCCGTCTCGGGTGCGAAGGCCAACGACCTGGGCCTGCCGCAGGTGCCGGACGAGGTGAAGCAGGAGCGCTGGGAGCGTTTCATGGCGGCCCAACAGGATATCTCGGCGGAGATCTTCCAGTCCAAGGTCGGCCGCGAGATCGACGTGCTGGTCGATGAGATCGACACGGAGAACGAGGAAGCCATCGCCCGCTCGCCGTGGGACGCGCCGGAAATCGACGGCAACGTCTTCCTGCCCGGCGAGACGGACCTCAAGCCCGGCGACATGGTCCGTGTGCGGATCGTCGAGGCGGAGGAGTATGACCTGGTGGGCGAGAGGGTCTAGCCCTCGCTCTTTTTTCCGAACTGCGCGTAATGCCCCGCCGCCACGGAGGTGACGAGAAACATCGCCAGCCAGGCCAGCAGCGCCATCACGCCGAAGGCCGCGGGCTTCACCCAGGGCTGCGGCAGGTTCTGCTGCGCGAAGAAGGCCCCTGCCCCGATGGCGCCGGCGATGGCGAGGGTGAAGAGCAGCCAGAAGGTGAAGCCGAGATAGGCCATGCGGTTTTTCTTCGTGGCGCGCCATGCTGTCTTCAGCGTGTAATCCCGGTCGCCCACGGCGAGCGCCGCATGCCAGCTCGACAGGCGGTAGAAGGAGAACATCGCCGAAAGGCCGATGAGCACGGCGATGGCAATCCCCAGCGGCTTCGCGGCGGGTCCGAGTTGCGGTTCCAGCGCCGGTGCAGCGAACGTGGTGATGCCGAACGCCGCGCCGGCATAGAGTCCGAGCACGAGGAGAATGAGCAGGAAGCCAAAGAGATAGCGCCACATCACGCCATCGAGCCTCACCCACTGGAGGCGGCGCGGCGTTTCGCCCAGCAGCACGCGCCGGTGCCAGTTGACGGCGATCGAGAAGGTGGCAAGCAGCACGCCAAGGCCCAGCGCCGCGAGTCCCGCCATGGCGGCCGGCGGCAGCGCCTTCAGGTCCGGCATCCCGTTGCGGAAGGCGAGATACCAGGCCAGCACGATCAGGGGCGAGAGCAGCACGAGCCACGACAGGGCGAGCCCGATGCCGAAGAAGAAGTGGCGGAAGGCGGCGGCGATCGAGAATTCGATGGCGTCCATCGGGGCGAGGCGGCGGCGGGGCAAGTCAGTCATGGGGTGAGTATAGGGCTCAGAACGGAAGCGGCGGCAACAGAAAATAGGCGGCCGACCCCACCGCGATGGCCGCCATGTTCAGGACGAGCAGCATCGCCCCCAGCCGGTGCCCGCCCGCGTACCAGGCGTAGCCCGACTTGGCGACCGTGTTGACGGCGATGGCCAGGAGAACGGCGCCGACGCCGGCCCTGTCGGGCGTCCCCATGCCGGCAACGGACAGGGTTACCGCATCGACGTCGGCAAGCCCGGAGATGGCGGCCACGGCGAAGAGCCCGGCGTTGCCATAGACGCTGCGGGCAATGCCTGCGGCGAGCATCACGGCTGCCAGCATCGCCCCGAAGCGGAGCACCTCGGTGAGGAGGAACGGGTTGCGATGGACGAGGCCCTCTGGCTTCGCCTCCGACCCGGCCCGTCCGTCACGCCCGATCAGGACGGCGGCGGCAAGCGCCTGGAACAGGGCGGCCACGATCAGTGGCAGCGCCAGCGCCAGCGCCAGCGCCAGGTTCAGGACGCCCGCCAGAACGAGGACGCGCAGCACCATGACGCCGCCCGAGGCCAGGATGGAGCCCGCCAGGAGACCAAGCCGCGATTCGTTGGCGCGCGCCAGCCGGGCCAGCGTGAGCGTCACCACGGTCGAGGACACGAGCCCGCCCACCGCCGCCGCAAGCACCAGCCCGCGCGAGGGGCCCACGAGCTTCACCGCCACATAGCCCACGAAGGAGACGGCGGCGATCAGGATGGTGATGAGCCAGAGCTCATGCGGGTTGAGCGCCCCCCAGGGATCGAGCGGCTGGTCCGGCAGCAGCGGGAGTGCGATGAAGGTCATGGCGGCGAGCAAGAGGCCCGAGCGCAGCTCCGTCCAGGTGAGGCGGGCGAGGAAACCGTGAAGCTGGCTCTTGTAGGCAAGGAGGCCCACGGTCACGACACCCACTCCGGCCGCGATGCTCATGTCGCCCAGCACGGCGAGTGCGCCCAGCATGAAGGTGAGCAGGGCTGCGACCAGCGTCGTGGCGCTGTAGTCGCCCTCGCGCACGTTCTCGCGCCAGATGAACAGCGCCATGACGGCCCCGGTGGTCACGAAGCCCACCGCCAGCAGCACATGCTCTCCGCCCTCGGAGAGGACGCCGAAGACACCACCCAGAAGACCGATCAGCGAGAAGGTGCGGATTCCGGCGGCGCGCTTTCCCTCCCCCTCGTCCCGCTCCTTCCAGCCACGCTCAAGGCCGATCACGAAGCCTAAGGCGAGGGCGAGTCCAAGCCGGGTGGCGAGTTCGTAGAGGTCCATGCCGCTCACTCCGTCACCCCGGCGAAGGCCGGGGTGCAGCTTTGACAGCCCGAAGCTGGCTTCCGGCCTTCGCCGGAATGCCGGACAGGAGAGAGCGGTCCACCACTCACAACGGAATGTTGTCGTGCTTCTTCCACGGGTTCTGCAGCTCCTTGCCGCGCAGCATGTTGAGCGCCCTCGCGATGCGCTTCCGGGTCGAGTGCGGCATGATCACCTCGTCGAGGAAGCCGCGCTCGGCGGCGACGAAGGGATTGGCGAAGCGCGCTTCATAGTCCTTGCTGCGGGACTGGATCTTCTGGGGGTCGGAGAGTTCGGCGCGGTAGATGATCTCGGCAGCCCCCTTGGAGCCCATCACCGCGATCTCGGCGGTGGGCCAGGCATAGTTGACGTCGCCCCGCAGGTGCTTCGACGCCATGACCACATAGGCGCCGCCATAGGCCTTGCGGGTGATCACGGTGATCTTGGGGACCGTGGCCTCGGCATAGGCGAAGAGCAACTTGGCGCCGTGCTTGATGAGGCCGCCATATTCCTGCGCCGTGCCGGGGAGGAAGCCCGGCACGTCAACGAGCGTCACGATCGGGATGTTGAAGCAGTCGCAGAAGCGCACGAAGCGGCCGCCCTTCCTGCCCGCATCGCTGTCCAGCACCCCCGCCAGCACCATGGGCTGGTTGGCGACGATCCCCACCGTGCGGCCGTTGATGCGGGCGAAACCGGTGATGATGTTCCGCGCATGCGCTTCCTGGATCTCGAAGAAATCGCCCTCGTCGACAATCTTCAGGATCAGCTCCTTCATGTCATAGGGCTGGTTGGGGTTGGCCGGGATCAGCGTGTCGAGCGAATTGTCGATGCGGTCGGCGGCATCGAAGCTCGGCAGCTCCGGAAGGCTCGAGGTGTTGGAGGACGGCAGGAAGTCGATCAGCCGGCGCATCTGCAGCAGCGCCTCAACGTCGTTCTCGAAACCCTTGTCGGCAATGGAAGATTTCGTCGTGTGGACGGAGGCGCCGCCGAGTTCTTCGGCGGTCACCGTCTCGTTGGTGACGGTCTTCACCACATCGGGGCCGGTCACGAACATGTAGCTCGTGTCGCGCACCATGAAGATGAAGTCCGTCATGGCGGGGGAATAGACGTCGCCGCCCGCGCAGGGGCCCATGATGACGGAAATCTGCGGGATGACGCCGGAGGACAGCACGTTGCGCTGGAACACCTCGCCATAGCCGCCGAGCGCGTTGACGCCTTCCTGGATGCGTGCACCGCCGGCATCGAACAGGCCGATGAT
>JADCDC010000079.1 GCA_020252385.1 Aestuariivirga sp. | reverse complement strand
GGTTTCCTTCAGATAGGCGAGCGCCACCTCCTCCGAGAGATGCTCGGTGTTGATGGCGATGCCGATGCAGGCGATCTTCGGATTGGTGAGCGAGCCTTCGAGAATGGTCCGGTCGATGACCTGCTGGATCGATGGCAGCGGATGCTTCACCCCGCGCATGGTGGCGCGCGTCGGCTCGTGGCAGACGACGAAGCAGTCGGGCTGTGCGCCATGCAGGAGGCCCAGCGTCACGCCCGCGAAGGAGGGGTGGAACAGCGATCCCTGGCCTTCCACGATGTCCCAGTGGTCGGGCGCGTTCTCGGGCGAGATCCATTCGGCAGCACCCGAGATGAAATCCGCCACCACCGCATCAAGCGCAACACCGCGGCCTGAGATCAAGACACCCGTCTGCCCCGTGGCGCGGAAGTCGGAGGAGAGGCCGCGCTTGTGCATCTCGCGGTCGATGGCGAGGGCTGTGTATTTCTTGCCCACCGAGCAATCGGTGCCGACGGTGAGGAGGCGCATGCCCTGGCGCTTGGTGCCCTTGCCGGTGGCGAAGCTGATATCGGAGAAGCGCACGTCATGGAGCTTGCGGTGATGCTTCGCCGCCGCCGCCGCGATCTCCGGGATCGAGCCCAGCCGCTTGTGAAGCCCGGTGGCCACGTCGAGGCCGGCTTCGAGCGCGGTGACGATCTCCTTCACCCAATGTTCGGGAAGCACGCCGCCCGCGTTGGCAACGCCCACCACCATGGTGCGCGCACCCTTGGCGACCGCCTCCGCCGCCGTCATGTCGGGAAGCCCGGTATCCGCCTTGCAGCCCTGAAGCCTGAGCTGGCCCACGCACCATTCGGGACGCCAGTCGACGACACCCATCGCGGTCTTGGCGGCCAGCTGGTCCGGAACGTCGCCCAGAAACATGAGATAGGGTTTGGCGATGTCCATGCGTTCCGTCCTTCCGCTTGCCGATTGTGTTGCCGTTCACTTAGAGCATGATCCGCGAAAGTGGAAACCACTTTTGCGACAAAATCATGCTCAAGTCATTGATCTGGAGCGGGTTCTATTCGACCAGGAGAGTCCACCTGGTCGGAACGCGCTCTGGCGCGTTTCGGGACGGCGCGGAATTGACTTGTGATCGCGTCACATCATGTCGTGTTTCCCTCCCCCTTGTGGGGAGGGATCAAGGGTGGGGGTACCGCGAGTCGGGTGTATGAATCTAAGCCTGCGGAGCGACCCCCACCCCTACCCCTCCCCACAAGGGGGAGGGTGAGCAGGTGGGACGCTTTCGTTGATGTGCCTCAGTTCCTGCCGCTGCGGCCCGAGCCGGGGCCGGAGAGGTCGAGGTTGCCGGTCTGGCGCTTCACCGCATCGGCGAGGACGGCCAGCGCGTTGATCTGGTCGGCCACCACGCGGCGCATCGCATCGGCGTTGCTGCGGGTTTCCTCCGGCAGTTCGAGCAGCGCGCGCTTCAGCTCGCCCCGCGCGGCGTCGATGTCCTTCACCACCTGCTGGGCGGTGAGGCGCATGTCCTGCGCGGTCTGCTGGAAGTCGCTGGCGGTGGAGGACAGCATCTCGCTCATCGCCGCCATGGCGCGCTCGTGCTGGTCCTTCAGCACGCGCGCGGCCTGCGCGATCTGATCGCCCGAGGTTTCCTCGAGCTTCCCGATCTCGCTTTCGAGGTTGCGGCTGGCGATGGCGGACTGATCGGCGATGATGCGGCTGATCTCGCGGGCCTTGGCCTCCGAGGCTGCGAGCGAATCCTCGATCAGGCCCAGGTAGTTCGACATCACGCCGTCGATCTCCGAGGCGCGCTTGGACGTCTCGGCCACCAGCGCCTCGAGCGTTTCGGTGCGCTTGGCAAGCACGCGCGTCATCTCGTTGTCGAACTTGTCGACCGAGCGCTCGACGAGGAGGGCCGTGTCGTCCAGCCGCTCGGACACGCGCGTCGAGGTCAGTTCGAGCTTGCCGGTGAGGTCGTTCGCCACGGTCTCGAGCCGCTCGTCCATGACGCCTGCGGCGGCGGCGAGCTGTTCCGAGAGGAAGGCGCTGGCGGTCTCGACGTGCTTCGAGAACTTGCGGTTCGCCTCCTCGAGCTTGAGCGCGGTGTTGACCGACGTCTGCTCGAGCTCGCGGCTGGCGCGCTCGACGCGGCCGGCCAGGAGGCCCGTGTCCTCGTCGAGGCGGCTGGTGATCTGCAGCGTGGTCTGGTTGAGGCCGTCGTTGAAGGTGGCCGTGGCCTTGCCGAGATCGGCGAGGATGATGCTCGAGGCATTGTCGAGCACGGTGGCGAAGCGCTGGCCCGTGCCGTCGAGCTTGCCCACGAGCTCGCTCGACACGCGCTCCAGCATGCTGGTCGACAGGTCGAAGCGCTGGCTCATGCCCTGCGCCGTGTCCTCGATGCGGGCGAGCATGGAGGAGCCCGCCGTATCGAGCTGCGAGGTGACCTCGGAGGAGGCCCGCTCGAGGCGCTGCGCCATGATCTGGTTCACCTCGCTCACCTGGCGGGTGACGCGCACCGCCGTTTCGGCGAAGGTGTCTGTCAGCTCGCTCGCGGTCTTGTCGATCTGCTCGGCCATCATGCGGGTGTTGGCGGTAAACAGGGCCGAGATGTCGCCCGAGGTGCGGTCGAGCTGCTCGGTGAGCGTCTGGGTCTTGGCATTGAACAGGCCGGAGAGGCTGTTCCAGGTCTGGTCCAGCGTCGTCGACAGGCGCTCGGCATTGACCGAGAACAGGCCGGAGATGCGCTCCGAGGTCTGCTCGAGATCGCCCGCGATCTTGCCCGTGTTGGTGGTGAAGAGCTCGGACAGGTGCGTCGAGGTGTCGTCGAGGCGCTGGGTGAGCATCTCGGTCGAGTTGCCGAACAGCACCGAGAGGTTGGCCGCCGCCTGCTCCAGCTGGTTGCCGAGGCGCTGCGAGGTCTCGTCGAGGAGTGTGCCCAGCTGCTGCGTCGACTGGTCGAGCTGGCCGGTGAGCTGGTCGGTGACGGTCGCCACCTTGCTGACCGCATCGCCCGTGGAGGTGCTGATGTAGTCGGTGATGCGCTGCGCGGTCTGCTCCAGTTCGCCCGACATGTGCGAGGAGACCTGGTCGAGGCGGGTGTAGAGGTTGGCCGCGGTCTGCTCCAGCTGCCCGGTCATCGAGGTCGTGGTGCCGTCGAGCCTGCTGTAGAGCTGCATCGTGGTGTCCTGCAGGCGGCGCGTCACGTCCTCGGAGGAGGTGGTGAGCATCTCCAGCATGTCCTCGCGCGCCTTGGCGATGTTGTGGACGAAACTGTCCGACACGCCGATCAGCTTCTCCGTCACCATGCCGCCCGAGCTTTCGATGCGCTCGGCCAGCGCGATGCCGGATTCGGTCATCTCGCGGTTGACGATGCCGGCCGTGTCCTTGAGGTGGGAGACGATGGTGCCGCTGGTGTTGACGATGAGGTCGTTGATGGTGCCCGAGACGTCCTCGAGCCGGCCGGTGATCGAGGCGGACACGTCGTTGAGCTTGCCCGAGACGGAGCTCGCGGTGGCGTTCATGTGGCCATAGAGGCGCTCCGCCGCGCCATCGACCTTGCTTTCGAGATCGTCGGCGGTGCCGGTGATCAGCGTCTGGAAGGCGGCGGAGGAGGTCTCGATCCTGCCCAGCACCTCGACGACGCTCGATTCGACGGCGTTGACGATCTCGCTCTTCGAGCTGTCGAGGCTCCTGACGATGGTGTTGGCGGTGCCGCCGATGACCTCCTGGAAGGTCTTGTTGGCCTGGTCGATCGAGCCGGTGGCGGCACTCATGCTGGTCTCGATCTGGCCGAAGAAGCGCTCGTTGGCGGTGTCGATCCGGCGCTCGAGCTCGTCCGAGGCGCCGCCGATCAGCTCGTGGAAGAGCCTCGTCGTCTCGTCGAGGCGGGTGGTCGCGGTGTTGACGGCGCGCGAGACCTGCTCATGCAGCATGGATCCGGAATTGCCGACACCGTTCTCGACGCCGGTGGTCACCTGCTCGACCAGCGTCTGGAACAGGGCGGCGGCCTCGTCGAGGCGGCTGCGGGCATTCTCGACGGAGGTGTTCATCAGCGCGTTCAGCGTTTCGGCGGAGGTGCCGATCCGGTCCTCGAGGCCATTGGTGGTCTGGCCGATCATGCTCTCGAACAGCATGGCGGTTTCGCTGAGGCGCGAGTTGGCGGTGCCGAGCACCTGGTCGAGGCGGCCCAGAACGTGCTGGGTGCGGGATTCGAGCTGGCCCGTCACGTCGGTGCTGGTCTCGGAGAGGAGGCCGCGGAGTTCGGCCGAGGTCTGCTCGAGCCGGCCCAGGGCGGCGCCCACCGCGCTGTCGATGCGCACCACGATGTCGGAGGAGGAATTGTCGAGGAGCGAGCTGATGTCGCCCGTGGCGCGGGCGATCGCCATCTCGGCGCGGGCCGCGGATTCGGTGACGCGCTGGGCGGAATCGTGGTTCTGCTGGTCGAGTGCCGCGAGGATCTGCTGGGCCGACTCGCCCACCCTTGCGCTCGCGGCCGCGGTGCGGTCCTCGATGGTGAAGAGGATGCGGTTGGCGGTGTCCTCCACACGGCTGCTGACGAGGCCCGCCTGCTCGTCCAGCCTGGCGAAGACGCCTCCGGCCGAATCGTCGAGCCTGGAGATGATGCGCTCGGCGCGCGTGCCGATCTCGACGATGAGGCGGCCGGTCGTCTCCTCGATGCGGCCGGACATGCCGGTCGACATGGAGCCGAGCTCGGAGAGGAGCTCGCCCGCCGTCTGGTCGAGATTGGCGAGGAACTGCGAGCCCGATGCGTTGAGGCGGCCCGCCACATTGTCGGTTGCCTCGTCGATCGCCGCCGCGATCCCGGCGGAGGACTGGTCGAGATAGGAGACGAGCTCGGTGCGCGACTGCGCCACGCGGTCGATGTATTCGCCCGCCATGGACTGCAGGCCCTGGGTGACGAGGCCGCGGCTCTGCTCGAGGAGCTGTGCCGTGTCGAGGCTGGCGCGCTCGAGGTTCTGGGCCATGTCGTCCGACACGGTCTTGAGGTGATAGGTCAGGCTCGAGCCGGTGTTCTGGACGACGTCGGCCAGTTCCGCCGCCTGCTGGCGGATCTGGTCGGCAGAGGTGATGCTGGCGCGCTCGATGGTGCGCGTGATGTCCTGGTGCACGGCGGTGAGCGCCTCGATGGCGCTCCTGACCGTGTGGGTGACGCCCGCCTCCATGTCCTCCACCGAGCGGCCGAATTCCACGGTCTCGGTGCTGAGGTTGGCGGAGGCCAGCTGCATCTGGTCGATCTGGACCGACAGCTGGCGCGCGAAATCGCGGATCTGGCCCACCATGCGCGCCGAGACGTCTTCCATGTGCGCGGTCTGGACACCGATCTCGGAGCCTGCCGAATTGGCGCGCTCCGACATGTCGTCCATGGCGCGCATCACGTTGCTCGAAATGTCGCGGAGGCCTCCCTCGAGGCGGCCCAGCGTGTCCTGGGCGGCGGCCATGATGCCGTCGAGGTTCTTCGTGCCGTTCTCGAGCCTGGTGATCAGCGGGTTGGTGTCGTTGCTGATGAGCAGTGTTGCCTGGTGGAGTGCTGAGCGCTGGTTCTCGATCCCCGCGACGAGGCTGCGGATCCTTTCCTCGTTGCCGCCGAAGGCGCGCTCGATGGCGGCGATCTCCTTGTGGACGATCTCCTCAAGGACGGCGGCGCGCTGCACGGCGTGCTCGACGCCGCCGACCAGCAGGTCGACCTCGGAACGCACGGCCTGGGCGATGGTGGTCAGGCCCTCGGTGGCGATGTCCTG
>JADCDC010000078.1 GCA_020252385.1 Aestuariivirga sp. | reverse complement strand
CCTGCGCCAGTTGCCGGCCATGCTGGAGGCCCTGGACAATGCCGCCGACGGCGCCCAGTGGACCTTCGCCACCCACACGCTCAAGGGCAGTGCCGCCCTGGTTGGCGCGCAAAGGTTGCAGGCCTTGGCCGCAGATCTCGAAAAGATTGCATTTCCGGGTGACACCTATGTCAGGTTGCTGCGTATCCAGGCCGTTCATGCAGCGGCGGCGGAGTTCCGGCAGGCGGCCCGCGCCACCTATCCCGCGGCGGGGTGAGCCCCACTCCCCTGGGGCGGGTGCGGAAGCGGGCCCCAACAGGTCGCAAAAGTGGTTCCCCTTGCACGGATGATGCTCTAGAAGGCGTTCGGCAAAACGAACGCTCAAGCGACGGACGGACCATGGCAAAGATCACCTTCATCCAGCACAACGGCACGGAGCAGACGGTCGAGGGGCTTCCCGGCATGTCGGTGATGGAAACCGCGGTCAAGAACATGGTGCCGGGGATCGACGCCGACTGCGGCGGTGCCTGCGCCTGCGCCACCTGCCATGTCTATGTCGAGCCCGAATGGGTGGAGAAGACGGGTGCGCGCAATCCGATGGAAGAGGACATGCTGGATTTCGCCTTCGACGTGCGCGACAACTCCCGCCTCTCCTGCCAGATCAAGGTGTCGGACGCGCTCGACGGCCTGCGCGTCAAGGTTCCCGAAAAGCAGTTCTGAGGAGGGGAAGTCCCCATGTCCGAGGCGATCACCACCGACGTCGTCATCATCGGCGCGGGGCCCTGCGGCCTGTTCGCGGTGTTCGAACTGGGCCTGCTCGATATCCGCTGCCAGGTCATCGACATCCTCGACCGGCCGGGCGGGCAGTGCGCAGAGCTCTATCCTGAAAAGCCGATCTACGACATTCCCGCACTCCCCGTGGTGACGGGTGCCGAACTGACATCACGGCTGATGGAGCAGATCAAGCCCTTCAACGCGGGCTTCCACTTCAACCACATGGTCACCGGCGTTCAGAAGCTGGGCGAGGCCGATTTCGCGGTCGAGACCGACGGCGGGCTGAAGTTCCGGTCGAAGGCAGTGGTGATCGCGGCGGGCGGCGGATCCTTCCAGCCCAAGAAGCCGCCGATCCCTGGCATCGATGCCTATGAGGGTAGCTCGGTGTTCTACTCGGTGAAGAAGATGGAGGCACTGCGCGGCAAGGACGTGCTGATCGTCGGCGGCGGCGATTCCGCGCTTGACTGGACGCTGAACCTGCAACCCATCGCGAACAGCCTGACGCTGCTGCACCGCCGCGACGATTTCCGCGCCGCCCCGGACTCCGTGAGGAAGATGCGCGAGCTGGTGGATGCGGGAAGGATGCAGTTCAAGCTTGGCCAGGTGACGGGCCTCAAGGGCGAGAACGGCATCCTCTCGGCGGCCACCGTCAAAGGCAATGACGGCCAGAGCTTTGACGTCGCCTGCAACGCCATGCTGCCCTTCTTCGGCCTCACCATGAAGCTGGGGCCGGTCGCCGAATGGGGCCTGAACCTGCATGAGAACCTGATCCCCGTCGACACGGAGAAGTTCGAGACCTCGGTCGAGGGCATCTTCGCCATCGGCGACATCAATACCTATCCCGGCAAGCTGAAGCTGATCCTGTCCGGTTTCCACGAGGCAGCGCTCATGGCGCAGAAAGTGTTCAAGCTCAAGAATCCGGGCGAGCGGCTGATGTTCCAGTACACGACGTCCAGCTCCAGCCTGCAGAAGAAGCTGGGCGTCTCGTAAGGTCCCTCGCGCCGCTGTTCATGCTGCGGGCTCCCTCCAGACCGGACCCTGAAGCAGGAAGCGGATTTGCCTTTCTCTCCGGATGAATTCGACATTCTGCATGGCAGGATTGCGGGTCCGCCGTCGTTGCTATACGGAATGAAGGCTACCACCGGACACAGAACCTTGCAGCTTCAGACCCGCCATCACTCGCCTTCGACCCTGTTTCTGCTCGCTGCGTTCGTCCTTGCGCTGATCGGTCTGTACGTGCTTCCTGCCGACTCGTCCGAGCGCACGATCGTAGCCCGTGGCGCAGGCGTGATCTTCGCCCTGACGATGCTGCTGACCGTGTTGCGGATGCCCGGCGGCCTGCGGTCGGTCTGGTTCTTCTTCTGGCTGTACCTGGCCGCAATTGTCACGGCCGACCTCATCCTCCTGTTTCAGCAGACGGCCCAGGATGCTGCTCCGGGTCCTGGTCTTGCGGACGCATTCTACATGAGCTGCTACGTTTTCGCTTTCGCGGGATTTGCGCTTCTCGCCCGGCGGTCCACCATCAGGCAGCAGGTGGACGTCGCCATCGATGCGGCCATCATCGGTCTCGCCGTGCTGGCGGTGATCTATTCCCTGATCATCGGGCCGCTGATCGCGCAGGCGGAGACGGTTGACCTGTCACTGATGGTCGCGATCGCCTATCCGGTTCTCGACATATTCGTGCTTGCCGCTCTCGTGCGAGTCCTCGTCCTGTCCTCCCAACGCAATCCGGCGATCCTGCTCCTGTCGGCAGCGTTGCTTGCCTTCATGCTGATCGACCTGAGCCTCAGCTATACTGCGGTCAACGGAACCGGGTTCGACATCGAGCCGCCCTGGCTCACCGCCCTCGCGATGATCGCCCTGGCAGCAAGCCTGCCCAGCGCGCAGGATCGCCGTATCCTGGCGACGCAGGAAGGCGAACACCTCACGCTGCTGCGGGCGGCCCTCGTGGCCCTGGCCGTTCTGCTGCCGCTCGCCCTGGCGGTGCAGGATCTGTGGTCGGGACAAGGTCTTCATGCCTTCTGGACGATCATCATCGGCGCGGCCGTCACGGCGCTGGTCCTGTTCAGGGCCTATCGGCTCGTGAACATGGTTCAGATGCAGCGCAGTGACCTCGAGCTTCTGCTGCAACAGGAAAGCAAGGCACGGCAGGAGGCGGTGGCGGCGCGGCGGGCGGCGGAGGCCGCGAGCATCGCCAAGAACGACTTCCTGTCCGTCATGAGTCATGAACTCAGGACTCCCCTCACGGTCATACAGGGCATGTACCAGATGATCGAGATATCCAAGGTTCCCGACACGGTGAGGAACTTTGCCGCCAAGGGAATGGAGAGTTCGCAACATCTCCTGAAGCTCATCGAGGACATTCTCGACTTCTCGAACATCGAGGCGGGCAGCTTCCGCATCGTGCGTGCGCCGTTCCGCATCGGCGCATTGCTGGACGAGGTGAGAGACGAGGTTGCAGGACTGCGCCGGGACGGCGTGGAGCTCAGTTTCGACCTTGCAGAGGATCTGCGGGGGATCGAGTTCCTGGGCGATGCACCGCGCCTCAAGCAGATCATCATCAATCTGGCTCGCAATGCCCTCACCTTCACGACGCAGGGCGGCGTGGTGGTGTCGGTCAGGCGGAGCGGCGGTTCTGAGGAGGCGCCGGTGCTTGAGTTCGCGGTGACGGATACGGGGATCGGCCTGACGCCTGACCAGCAGTCACGCCTGTTCCAGCCCTTCACCCAGCTCGACATGAGCAGCTCCCGCCAGCACGGCGGCGTCGGCATG
>JADCDC010000077.1 GCA_020252385.1 Aestuariivirga sp. | reverse complement strand
GGCCAGCGGCGTATCATAATCTTAATGCGTTTCGTGGCGAACGGCGAGGCGCATTGTCACGGGAAGTTATAGCTTTTGGCGATCGACTGGGACAGGCTGGTATTGGCGGCGACGAAGTCCTGCAGGAATTCGTGCAGCCCGGCCTGAAAGATCTGTTCCATGTTCGACTCCTTCAGCCGGTCATAGCTCTCGCGCGCCTGCTCGTGACAGTCATAGGTCCGGCCATAGAGATTGGCGAGGCCGGCTAGCGCGCGGTTCACCCAGTTGTAGGAGAACACGAGAGAACGCGGCATCTCCTCCCGCAGGATCAGAAACTCCGAAACCAGCCAGGGCCGGTAACTCGAGTCGCGGTAGAACCACCGGTAGGAGCGGTGTCCGGAGACCGAGCGCAGGATCTGCGCCCACTGCTGCATGTCGAGTTCGCTGCCGACGTCGGTGGGCTTTGGCAGCAGGATGAAGTACTTGACGTCGAGGATGCGCGCCGTGTTGTCAGCCCGCTCTATGAAGTTGCCGAGCTGGCTGAAATAGTAGGTGTCGTTGCGCAGCATGGTGCCCAGCAGAGCGCCCCTGAACGACATGACGCGCTGCTTCACCCATTCGAGGAAGACCGGCAACCTGTCCGCCGTCATGCTGGAGCGCTTGACCTGGGCGAGCTCGTTCCAGGTCGAGTTGATGCTCTCCCACACGTCCCGTGTCAGCGCCGTCCGCACGGCGCGGCCATTGTTGCGCGCGATCTTGATGGAGGACCTGATCGAGGATGGGTTGTCCTCGTCGAAGATGAGGAAGTCGATGACCCGTGCCGCGCTGATCTCCTCATGCTTCTGCGCATAGCCCAGGTCGCACGCGCAGCTTTGCAGGGTGGATCGCCACTCGTCGCGATGGCCCTCCACCGCCCCCGGCATCAGGGAGATACGGTAGCCCACCTCGAGCAGACGGGCCATGTTCTCGGCGCGCTCCATGTAGCGCGACATCCAGTAGAGGGAGGCGGCCGTGCGTCCGAGCATCAGTCCTCCAGAACCCAGGTATCCTTGGTGCCCCCGCCCTGACTCGAATTCACCACGAGGGACCCTTTCTTCAGTGCCACACGGGTCAACCCGCCGGGCGTGATGCGGACCTTGTCACCCGACAGCACGAAGGGCCTCAGATCGACATGGCGAGGTGCTACGCCGGACTTGGTGAAGGTCGGCACGGTGGACAACGACAGCGTCGGCTGTGCGATGTAGTTCTTCGGCCTCGACTTGAGCCTCATGCGAAACGCCTCGATCTCCTTCTTCGAGGAAGTCGGGCCGACCAGCATGCCGTAGCCTCCCGATCCATGCACTTCCTTCACCACCAGTTCCGGCAGATGGTCCAGCACGTAGGAGAGCTGCTTCGGGTCGCCGCATCGCCATGTGGGGACGTTCTTCAGCAGTGGCTTCTCGCCGGTGTAGAATTCGATGACGTCCGGAATGTAGGTGTAGATCGACTTGTCGTCGGCAATGCCGGTGCCCGGCGCATTGACAAGCGTGACGCGGCCCGCGCGATAGAGGTCGAAAAGGCCGGGGACGCCGATCGCGGAATCCGGCCGGAAGGTCAGGGGGTCGAGATAGGCATCGTCGATCCGGCGGTACAGGACATCCACGCGCTTCGGATCCTGCGTCGTCCGCATGTAGAGATAGCCATCCTCCACGAAGAGATCGCCGCCCTCGCAGAGTTCGACACCCATTTCGTCCGCCAGAAAGGCATGCTCGAAGAAAGCGGAGTTGTGAATGCCGGGCGTCAGGATCACCACCGTCGGATCGCCCTCGCAGGCCGGGGGTGCGACGCTCTCAAGGGTTTGCCGCAGCATGGCGGGATAGTTCTCGACGGGCGCCACGCGTTGCTGGGCGAAGAGGTCCGGGAAGAGGTACATCATCGCCTCCCGGTCCTCCAGCATGTAGGAGACGCCTGAGGGTGTTCGGCAGTTGTCCTCGAGCACGTAGAACTCGTTCTCTGCCACGCGCACGACGTCGATGCCGATGATGTGGGCGTAGATACCCCTGGCCGGCATCAAGCCAACCATTTCGGGCACGAAGGCCTCGTTCTGGATGATCAGCTCATGCGGTATGCGTCCGGCCCGGAGGATCTCCTGGCGGTGGTAGAGGTCATGAATGAAGGCGTTGAGGGCGCGCACCCGCTGCTCGATGCCGGCGGAAAGCTTCCGCCATTCGGCGGCGGCGAAGACCCGCGGGATGATGTCGAACGGAATGAGGCGCTCGGACGCCTGGTTGTCGCCGTAGACCGCAAAGGTGATGCCCTGACGGCGGAA
This sequence comes from Aestuariivirga sp., assembly GCA_020252385.1. GTDB lineage: Bacteria > Pseudomonadota > Alphaproteobacteria > Rhizobiales > Aestuariivirgaceae > Aestuariivirga. Next base: position 231 of record JADCDC010000077.1, on the reverse strand, counting down.
AATCGCTTCGGCCTCGCGCAGCGCCCGGTCCACGTCGCTGCGGCTCAGTGTCCCGAGCCAGTCCTGAATGCGTGCGTAGGGTTCGCGCGTCTGCCCGTCCACACCCAGCATTTCATTGAAAATCGTCGCCATTTGTCTCCTGCGCTGCATCGCAGTATGGTGACAAGAGTTATGGCCGGGCAAGAAAAACATGCTCACGGCCGTGGAGCTGCCCGAAAATTAGCCTCGGTG
>JADCDC010000076.1 GCA_020252385.1 Aestuariivirga sp. | reverse complement strand
CAGGGGCAATGGCGGCTCGGGCATCAACTTCGAGTCCGGCGTCAACTATGTCTTCAACCAGGGCGAGGTCTATGGCGGTGAAGGCCGCATTGCCGGGTCCGGCATCCTGGTGCAGAGCGGGACGGTCGAAATCGACAACCTCGGGCTCCTCATCGGCGGCGTGGGCGATGTGCAGCGTGGCTTCGGCATCAACAACCGGGGTGGAACCGTGGTTCGCCTCACCAACGCGCAAGGCGGCAGGGACGGCGGCGGCTCGGTCGATCCGCTGACCTATACCGGTGCGTTGCCTGAGTTCTATGAAATCGTCTTCAACGGTCCGACATCCTACGGGCAGCTCGAGGTCATCAACGAACCGGAGCCCGAAACGGAGTCGGGCCCCGAACAGCTCGCGACGGGCCCCCGCATGCGGGTTGGCGTCAGCAGCCTGAGCACCAACCTCTCGAGCGGCGTCGCCAAGAACGTGATCATCGGCGTTGATCCGGACGACATCGAGAACGAGACCGTGGTCTTCAAGGTCTCGGATGGCGTGCTCGGCATCGTCTACATGAATCCCGACAGCGAGGGCACCGATTGGGACGTGCGGCTGTGGAACTACAGCTCGGACCTCGTCGCGCCCTCGCAGTACATGCTGGACCAGAATGCGCTGGTGCTGCGCTACGCGATCTCGACCTATGACTGCAAGGTGTTCGACGAGAACGGCTTCTGCATCGGGGCGAGCGCCAGCTTCGGCAAGTATGGCCCGGATGTCGATGACGGCGCGAGCGATGCGGGCGCGCTGCTCGGCACGATCATGGCCGCCAAGCGGCTCGGATCGCAGGTCCGCGTGGGTCTGTTCATGCAGTTCGGCTCGGTGGACGGCGATGACGATGAAGCGGTGGACGTGACCTCGACCATGCCGATGCTGGGCGCCTTCGCCGGCTTCTCCGAGATGCCGGAGGGCGATGGCTGGCAGGCGCTGATCTCCGGCGCCTATCAGCAGGGCGAGGTCGACTACAGCCGCAGCGCACTGCTCGGCCCCGAAGACATCACCAAGTCGTCGAATGGCGACTTCGAGACCTACGGCGTCTATGGCGAATTGGGCTATGGCTTCAGGTTCGGCGGCGGCATTCTGCTGACGCCGTTCGTGGGGCTTGCCGCCAGCCAGGCGACGCGTGATGGCTACGAGGAGAGCGGCCCTGGCGGCTACTCCTTCGGCGACGTCACAGTGACCCAGGTGACGGGCATCGCCGGTGCGCGCCTCGAGGGCGTGTTCGGCGACAACTTCACCTACCGCCTCGGCGCGGCCATCGAACACGACTTCAGCTATGACGTCGACGACTTCACCGTCATGGGCGATGATTTCGGGACCTCCTCCTTTGCGAGCGACATGGGCCCGAGCGAGTGGCGCATGAGCGGTACGGCGGGTGTTGGCTACCTCATCGCGCCCAACAAGGAGATCAGGCTTGACGGCTACGTCAGCCAGTTCTCTGATGACGATGCGCTGAACTACGCGATCACGGCCGGGTTCAGGTTCGGGTTCTGAGCAGGACGGCGTCGACATTCCATCCGAGCGGAGGGGCCGGGCAACCGGTTCCCTGCCGCTCGTTCATCCTTCAATCCCGGGCATGATCCAGTACCAGACCATCTGCCTCTGCATGATCGTGAAGAACGAGGCGAACGTGATCCGGCGCTGCATCGACAGCGTCCGGCCGCTCATCACGCACTGGATCATCGTCGACACGGGCTCGACCGACGGCACGCAGGAGATCATCCGGGAGCATCTCCGCGGCCTGCCGGGCGCGCTGCACGAGAGGCCATGGCGTGACTTTGCCCACAACCGCTCCGAAGCCCTGACCCTGGCACGGCCGCTTGCGGATTACTCGCTGATCATCGACGCGGACGACACCCTCGAGATTCCTGACGGCTTCAGCACGGGGCCGCTGACCGCCGACTGCTACACGATGGACATCCGCGATCCGCCGCAGCTCTATCCACGCATCCAACTCGTCTCCAACCGGCTGAAATGGCGCTATCGCGGCGTGCTGCACGAGTTCGTCACCGCCGACGGGGAGTATTCATCGAGCCACCTCCCCATCGCCATGCGCCGCAACCATGACGGAGCGCGGCGCAAGGAACCGACCTGGTTCATCCGTGACGCCGAGGTTCTCGAGCGCGCGCTGAAGGTGGAAACGGACGAACTGCTGCGTACCCGCTACACCTTCTATCTGGCGCAGAGCTACAGGGACGGCGGGCGGAGCGAGGAGGCCCTTCGCTGCTATCTCGACCGGGCAAGGATGGGCGGCTGGGAGGAGGAGGTCTATGTCAGCCTCTATCAGGCGGCGAAGCTCAAGGAACGGCTGCAACATCCCGACCAGGACGTCATCGCCGCCTACGAGGCAGCCACGGCCGTCCTGCCCCGGCGTGTGGAGGCCGCCCACGGCGCCAGCCGCTTCTGCAGGCTCAAGGGTCACTACCGGCGTGGTTACGAGATCGCCAAGCGTAGCCTCGGCAAGCCCTTTCCTCAGGGATCTCTCTTCGCCGAAACGTGGATCTACGAAACGGGGCTTCTCGACGAATATGCGGTGAACGCCTACTGGTCCGGACACCATGGTGAGTGCCTCGATGCCAGCCTCAAGGTACTGGCCGCCGGAACGCTCGACCAGGCCGAAACGAAGAGGGTGATCAACAATGCCCAGGAGGCATGGTCCGTTCTTTCCCGGCTCGGAAGCTATTCACGCCCAGCTCTTCCCATCCTGCCGGACGATGGCACGCAACCCTTGAGTCGAAGAGTCGTCTCCGGCGGCAGGAGAGTGGCCGTCATCACGCCCTATTGCGAAGGCGACCTGCCCGTGCTCCGGCACTGCCACGAGAGTGTGCTGGCGCAGGAGGCGGACGTCACGCACATCCTCATCGCCTGCGGTGCCGGCAGTGCCGAGGCTGGCAGCTGGAAGGCGAGGCACGTCATTCTGCCGGATGCCCCGGACGACCATGGCAACACGGCACGCGGCATCGGAAGCCTTCTGGCGGCTGCCGAGGGATATGACTTCATTGCCTTCCTCGACGCAGCGAACTGGTTCCGCAAGGATCACCTGTCATCGCTGCTGTCGTTGCATGAGAAGACCGGTGCTGACGTGTGCTGCTCCATGAGGAGTTTCCATCATCTGGACGGCAGCGAACTCCAGGGTGTCAGCGAACTCCCGGAAGTGCAGATGCTGCACGTCGATATGAGCTGCTACCTGCTGCATCGCTCCGCTTTCGCGGTCAGCGACACATGGACCAAGATGCCGCGGAACCTCGCGGCAATTGCCGACCGGGTGTTTCTGGCGGCCATTCGTGAACGCGGCTTCACCATGGCCTTTTCCGGGCTTCCGACGGTGGCGTTCCGCTCGCCCTACAGAAATCATTACCTCGCCGCCGGCATCACGCCACCCGAGGGCGCGAGGGACGGCAGCGGCTCGGCAGAACGCGAATGGCTCTCGACGCCAGAAGGCATCCGAACCACGGTGCGCGCGCTGGGGTTTTATCCCTAGAGCGGGCGGCACTGCTCGGGACCAAGCTTTCCTCCCTGGCAAAGACTTTCAAGAACTCACCTCCCCGGGCATCTCT
>JADCDC010000075.1 GCA_020252385.1 Aestuariivirga sp. | reverse complement strand
CGTCCCGCACGAGAATTCCGCCGCACTCGGGCCCAAGCACGGCAAGCGGCGACGCGATCAACAGGCTGGACATAGTCTCCCCGCCGCATGGCCGGGGTTGCATGTGTCCGGCACTTCGGTTCACAATACATCGCACGGGCCGGCGGGAGATGCCAAGAACGAGCACTGCGGGGCCCACAGGGAGAATGTAGACATGACTTTCATGAAGACAGCGATCGCCTCGCTGACGGCGCTGGCTGCCGTGACCGGCATTGCCATGGCGCAGGAGATGAAGAAGGAGATCGGGCCTGGTGAAGGCCAGGTCGATATCGTCGCATGGCCCGGCTACATCGAGCGTGGCGAGCAGAACAAAGACTTCGACTGGGTGACGGAGTTCGAGGCCAAGACCCAGTGCAAGGTGAACATCAAGACCGCCGGTACCTCGGATGAAATGGTGGCGTTGATGAACGAGGGCGGCTTCGACCTCGTCACCGCCTCGGGCGATGCCTCGCTCCGCCTGATCTCCGGCAAGCGCGTGCAGCCGATCAACATCGACCTCATCCCCTCCTACAAGACGGTGGACGAGCGGCTGCAGAAGGCGCCCTGGCACACGGTCAATGGCGTGCACTACGGCGTTCCCTACCAGTGGGGCGCCAATGTGCTGGCCTACAACACAAACGTCTTCAAGGAGGCTCCGAAGAGCTGGTCGGTGGTCTTCGAGGAGCAGACGCTGCCTGACGGAAAGTCGAACAAGGGCCGAATCCAGGCCTTCGACGGGCCGATCTACATCGCGGACGCCGCTCTGTACCTGATGGCGAAGAAGCCTGAACTCGGCATCAAGGACCCCTATGAGCTGACCGAAGAGCAGTACAAGGCGGCCCTTGACCTGCTGCGCCAGCAGAAGCCGCTGGTTGGCCGTTACTGGCACGACGCCTTCATGCAGATCGACGACTTCAAGAATGAAGGCGTCGTGGCGTCGTCCTCCTGGCCCTTCCAGGTCAACCTGCTGAAGGCCGGCAAGCAGCCGATCGCTTCCACCATTCCGGAGGAAGGTGCGACCGGCTGGGCCGACACCACCATGATGCATGCGGAAGCAGCGCACCCCAACTGCGCCTACATGTGGCTCGAGCACTCGATCAACCCGAAGCTCCAGGGTGACCTCGCCGCTTGGTTCGGCTCGGTTCCCGCCGTTCCCGCCGCCTGCAAGGGCAATGCCCTGCTGACGGATGCCGGCTGCGAGAGGAACGGCTTCGGCAACTTCGAGAAGATCCACTTCTGGCGCACGCCGGTTGCCAAGTGCGAAACCCAGACGGCCGGTTGCGTGCCGTACTATCGCTGGGTCACCGACATGATCGCGGTGCTGGGCGGCCGCTGAGACGGCAGAACCGACCCCAACTGGTCCCCGGGGCATGTCCCCGGGGATCGTGATTTCAGGCCCGAGTTTCGGGGAATTGGATGACCACTGCCGTCAGTTTCCAGCATGTGAGCCGCCATTTCGGCAGCGTACGCGCCGTCGATGACGTCTACCTCGATATCGCCGAGGGCGAATTCTTCGCGCTGCTCGGGCCTTCGGGTTCGGGCAAGACGACCTGCCTGCGGCTGATCGCCGGGTTCGAACAGCCGACCTCGGGCCACATCGAGATATTCGGAGCCACAGCCGAGGGCGTTCCGCCCTACCGCCGGAACGTCAACACCGTGTTCCAGGACTATGCGCTGTTCCCACACATGACGGTTCTCGAGAACGTCGCATATGGCCTGATGGTGAAGGGTGTGGACAAGGCCAAGCGCGAGGCGGAGGCCGAGAAGGCGCTCGCCCTCGTGGCGCTGCCTGGCTATGGAGGCCGGAGGCCATCGCAGCTTTCGGGCGGCCAGCGGCAGCGCGTGGCGCTGGCGCGTGCCCTCGTCAATCAGCCCAAGGTACTGCTCCTCGACGAGCCGCTGGGCGCCCTTGACCTGAAGCTGCGAGAGCAGATGCAGGTGGAGTTGAAGACCCTGCAGCGCAACCTCGGCATCACCTTCGTCTTCGTCACGCATGACCAGGGCGAGGCGCTGTCGATGGCAGACCGTGTGGCGATCTTCAACGAAGGCCGGATCGCCCAGGTCGGAACCCCCGAGGACGTCTACGAACGGCCCGAGACGCGCTTCGTCGCCGATTTCGTGGGCTCCTCCAATGTGCTGCCGCCGCGCATCTCCAGCGCTGCGGGCGGCCCCGAGAGATGGATCAGCCTGAGGCCCGAGAAGATCGCGATCCTGCGCGAAGGCGAAGCACCTTCGGGACGTTTCAGCGCGGCCGTAAAGGTGAAGGCGGTCCATTACCAGGGCGCCGGCACGCGCCTCAACACCGAGACGGCCGAGGGCGCGGTGCTGAACGTGATGGCCCCCTCCGCGCTCGGCCGGTTCCGCGAGGGTGACGTCCTGACGCTGCACTGGGCGCCCGACGCCGTGCATGTGATGGAGCGCGAGACGTGACACCGGCGACGGAACTCCCGCAGCGGGACGGACTCACCCGCCGCTTTTCCGACGTGCTGTTCCGCAGGCCCTCCTTCCTTCTGCTCCTGCTGCTGGTGCCGCCGCTGCTGTGGCTCGGCATCGTCTATTTGGGCTCGCTCCTGGCGCTGCTCCTGCACAGCTTCTATTCGATCGACGAGTTCTCGGGCTTCATCGTATACGAGTTCACGCTCTCAACCTATGGCGAGCTGCTGAGGCTTTCGAACCTCGACGTCATCATCCGTTCACTCGTGATGTCGGCGGCCGTCACCATCGGCTGCGCCATCATGGCCTTTCCCATTTCCTATTATGCGGCGCGCTATGCGCGGGGAAAGTGGAAGGCGATCTTCTACCTCCTCATCATGCTGCCGCTTTGGTCGAGCTATCTGGTCAAGGTCTATGCCTGGAAGCTCATCCTCGCCAAGGAAGGCATCATCAGCTGGCTGGCGGAGGAACTCCATCTCACCTGGGCGCTTGACGCCCTGCTGGCGATCCCGATCATCGGCGGACCATCGCTCTCCTTCAGCTATATCGGCACCTTCCTGGTGTTCTGCTACGTGTGGCTGCCCTTCATGATACTTCCCACCCAGGCAGCGCTGGAGCGGGTACCGAACAATCTCCTCGAGGCGTCGGCCGACCTCGGTGCTGAACCACAGCAGACCTTCCGGAGCGTGATCCTGCCGCTCGCCCTTCCGGGCCTCATCGCGGGGTCCATCTTCACCTTCTCGCTGACGCTCGGCGACTACATCATTCCGCAGATCGTGGGCAATTCGAGCTTCTTCCTTGGCCAGGCGGTCTATACGCTGCAGGGCACGGCAGGCAACATTCCGCTCGCCGCCGCCTTCACCGTGGTGCCGATCGTGGTGATGCTCATCTACCTCTCGATCGCCAAGCGCATGGGGGCCTTCGATGCGCTCTGACGGTCTCAGCAAGCCTCCGATCGGCCTCAGCATCGCGGCCCTGGGCGGGCTCCTGTTCCTGCATGTGCCGTTGCTGCTGATCTTCGTCTATGCCTTCACCACCGAGGAGAACAGCTATGCCTTCCCGCCGCCGGGCTATACACTCAAGTGGTTCGCCGTGGTGTGGGAACGCCAGGATATCTGGGACGCGATCTGGCTGTCATTGAAAGTGGCCTCCATCGCGACGCTGATCGCGCTGATGCTCGGCACCTGTGCGGCGGCTGCCGTATCGCGCGCGAAATTTTTCGGGCGAGACTATATCTCGCTGCTGTTCATCCTGCCGATCGCCCTTCCCGGCATCATCACCGGCATCTCGCTGCGCTCAGCCTTCAACCTGATGGACATCCCCTTCTCGTTCTGGACGATCGTCCTCGGACACGCGACCTTCTGCATCGTCGTCGTCTACAACAATGCCGTGGCGCGCTTTCGCCGCCTGTCGCCCTCGCTCGTTGAAGCCTCGATGGATCTCGGCGCCGATG
>JADCDC010000074.1 GCA_020252385.1 Aestuariivirga sp. | reverse complement strand
GCCGCAGATCAGCCGGTCCATCGGGCGGCCCTTCTGCAGATCGTCGATCACGGCGTCGATGGCGGTGAGCTGGTCTTCCGTCTCCTCATAGGGGAAGCGGGCTGCGAATTCCTCGAAGGCGCCTTCGGGCGGCGGCAGCACGTCACCCGGCTTCAGCTCGCGCGCGGCGGCGGTGCGGATCAGCCCCTCGGCAATCTTGAGGATGCGCTCCTTGAGCTTCGCCTTCTTGGCCTGCCAGGCGCCGCCGCCCAGCTTGTCGAGCTGCACGCCCTGCTCGTCCGAACCGTAGCGCGACAGGAGCTCGATGTTTTCCACGGGAAGGAACAGCCGGTCGCCACCCGCATAGGAGAGGAACAGGCAGTCATGCGGGGCACCCTGCACCTCGATGGTCTTCAATCCCTCGAAACGGCCGATGCCATGATCGACATGGACGACGAGATCGCCGGGCGACAGGGCCGAGAGCTCGCTGATGAAGTCCGAGGCCTTCTTGTTGCGCCGGCCGCGGCGCACCATGCGGTCGCCCAGTATGTCCTGCTCGGAGAGGATGACGAAATCATCGGTCTCGAAGCCCTCTTCGAGGCCGAGCACGAGGAGCCCGGCGATGGCCCGGTCCCAGGAGAGGAACTCCGGCCAGTCCCGCGCGGCGGCCAGTGGCGCCACCTCATGGTCCTTCAGGATCGACTGGAGTCGCTCGCGCGAGCCTTCCGTCCAGGAGGCGATGGCGATGCGGCGGCCGCCGCGGCGGACGTCGTCGGCATGGGCCTTTACCGCCTCATAGACATTGCCGCCCGCCTGCGCGCGCTCGGCAGCGAAGCTGCGGCCGCGCCGCCCCCCGAAGGAGATGGCACCCGGCGTCTCGAAGGCCGAGAAGGCCAGCACCGTGTGGTTGGTCTGCAGCTCGGCCCACTGCGCCTCGGTCACGTAGAGTGTTGCCGGCTTCACCGGCTTGTAGGGGGCAGCGCCGAAGGTTTCCTTCGTCTCGAGCGCTTCCCGGCGCGCGTTGTAGAATTCCGCCACCTGCTCCTGGCGCGCCGCGGCGGCCTCGTCCGCCGAATGGTCGAGGCTGATCACGGGATCGGAGAGATAGTCGAACAGCGTCGAGAGCCCGTCATGGAACAGCGGCAGCCAGTGCTCCATGCCCTGGTACTTGCGGCCCGCCGTGACGCTCTCATAGAGCGGGTCGCTGGTGTCGATGCCACCGAAGGCCTCGGCATAGTTGACCCGGAAGCGGCCGATCGATGCCTCGTTCAGCAGCACTTCATTGGCGGGGTTCAGGGTGAAGCGCTTGAGCGTTGCCGTCGTACGCTGTGACTCGGGGTCGAAACTCCGGATCGACTCCAGCGTGTCGCCGAAGAAGTCGAGCCGCACGGGGGAGTCGGAGCCCGGCGGGAAGATGTCGAGGATGCCGCCCCTCACCGCGAAATCGCCGGGATCGACCACAGTGCCGGTGCGCGAGAAGCCGTTCTCGGCGAGGAAGGCGATGAGCTGGTCGGAATTGACGCGGTTGCCGGGGGCGGCGGAGAAGCTCTGTCCCTCGATCAGGGTGCGGGGCACGACGCGCTGGAGCACGGCGGGAACGGTCGTGAGCAGGATCAGCGGCTTCGTCACCGGCTCCAGCAGGCGGGCCAGTGTGGCGAGCCTTCGCGCCACGATGTCGGCCACGGGGGAGACGCGGTCATAGGGCAGGCAGTCCCAGGCGGGAAAGCGCAGCACCTCGAGCTCCGGGGCGAAATAGGCCAGCTGGTCCGCCAGCACGGCGGCGCGCTGGTCATCGACCGCCACATGCACGGTGACCCGCGTGCCCGCGGCGCTGGCGATTGCCGGGAGGAGCATGGCGTCGAGCCCCTGCGGCACGCCCGTGACGGCGGTGCGGCCGGGCCGGGCAAGCCGCGGCAGGAGTGTCGAAAGATCGATCATGGCCTGCTGTCGAGGATGCGCGCGAGGAGCGGGGAGGCATGTTCCGCCGGCACGGCGGCCTGGCGGGTCGCCCAGGTGAGCATGTCCTGGTCGGGAATGTCCATGATGCGCTCGAGATCCGCGATCTCCCCCTCGCTGAAGCTCGCGAGGTTGCGCGTCACGAAGCCGCCCAGGATCAGGTCCATCTCCTTGATGCCGCGGTGGGTGGCGCGCCACAGCAGGCGCTTGCGGCGGGTGTCGATGTCGGGAGGGCTCGTCATGGCGAGGGTCTCATGCCCCAACCGCACTTGCGCCGCAACCTGTTCAAGGTGAAATAGGCCCATGCGCCCACCGCTCCTCAACCCGCTGTTCGCCGGCGCCTCCGGCCTCAAGGGCATCGGCGAGAAGCTCGACAGGCTGCTCGCCCAGTTCCTGCGGCCGGCCCATGCAACGGCCGGGACAACGACGCGCATCATCGACCTGCTGTTCCACCTGCCGTCGGGCCTCGTCGACCGCCGCTTCAGGCCCAGCATCGCAGAGCTGCCGCGCGAAGGCGTGGTGACGGTCGAGGCCCGCGTCATGCGCCACCGCCCGCCGCCACCCATGAACCGCAAAGTGCCCTACCGAGTGGATGTCTCGGACGGCACGGGCGTGCTGAGCCTGGTGTTCTTCCACGCCTATGCCGACTCGATCCGCCGCGCCCTGCCGGACGGCGAAACGCGCTTCATCTCCGGCAAGATCGACTGGTTCAACGCCGAGCCGCAGATCGCGCACCCCGACCATGTCGTCTCGGCCGAGGAATTCGGGCGCATGCCGCTCATCGAGCCGGTCTATCCGCTGACCGAGGGCGTGTCGGGAAAGCTCCTGGCCAAGGCCATCGCACAGGCTCTGGAGAAGCTTCCTGACCTTCCGGAATGGCAGGACCCGGCGTTTCTTCAGCGCCATGGCTGGCCATCCTTCGGGGCAGCGCTCAGGGCGCTCCACCATCCCGAGACCCCTTCTGCCATTGGCCCCGAGGCCCTTGCCCGGCGGCGCCTCGCCTATGACGAGCTGCTCTCGAACCAGCTCGCCCTGTCGCTCGTGCGCGCCAACATGAAGCGGGCGCAGGGCCGCAGCCTTCCCGGCACGGGAGACCTCCGCCGCAGGCTGATCGCCGCCCTGCCCTACAGCCTGACGATGGCTCAGACAGAGGCCATCGCCGAGATCCTTCGCGACATGGGCTCGGGCGAGCGCATGCTGCGGCTCCTGCAGGGCGACGTCGGGTCCGGCAAGACGGTGGTCGCACTCCTCGCCCTTGCCGCCGCGGTCGAGAGCGGCGCCCAGGGTGCGCTGATGGTGCCGACCGAAATCCTTGCGCGCCAGCATCACGCCACCCTCTCCAGGCTCTGCGGGGCGGCGGGCATCTCGATCGCGCTGCTGACGGGGCGCGAAAAGGGCAAGGCGCGGGAGGAGATCCTGGCACGGCTTGCCGCGGGCGAGACCCAGCTCCTCATCGGCACCCATGCGCTGTTCCAGGCTGACGTGCATTTCCGCGACCTCGGCCTCGTGGTGATCGACGAGCAGCACCGCTTCGGCGTTCACCAGCGCCTCGCGCTGCAGGCCAAGGCGGGTGGGGCCACGGACCTTCTGGTGATGACCGCAACACCCATTCCGCGCACCCTGGCGCTCACCGTCTATGGCGACATGGACGTCTCGAAGCTCACCGAGAAGCCGGCGGGCCGGCTTCCGATCGACACGCGTGTCATCCCGATGTCGCGCATGGAAGAGGTGATCGAGGGCCTGTCCCGCGCGATGGCGCAGGGCAACCGCGCCTATTGGGTGTGCCCCTTGGTGGAAGAGAGTGAAGCCGTGGACCTCGCCGCGGCGGAGGAACGCTTCCTCGCACTTGCCGCCCGCTTCAATGGCAAGGTCGGTCTCGTGCATGGCCGCATGAAGGGGCCCGACAAGGACCGCGTGATGGCGGAGTTCAAGGACGGCACGCTGAGCCTCCTCGTCTCGACGACGGTGATCGAGGTGGGCGTCGACGTGCCGGAGGCGACCGCCATCGTGATCGAGAATGCCGAGCGCTTCGGGCTGGCACAGCTGCACCAGTTGCGGGGCCGTGTCGGGCGGGGCAGCGGAAAGTCCAGCTGCCTCCTGCTCTACCAGGAGCCGCTGGGCGAGACCGCGAAGGCAAGACTCTCGATCATGTGCGAGACGGAGGACGGCTTCCGCATCGCCGAGGAGGACCTCCGCCTGCGTGGTGCGGGCGAGATGCTGGGCACCAGGCAGTCCGGCCTGCCGCTGTTCCGCATGGCGGATCTCTCGGTCGACGGCGACCTCCTCGCCACGGCGCGCGATGACGCGCAACTGGTGCTGATCCGCGACCCGAAGCTTCTCTCGCCGCGCGGCGAGGCGCTGCGCATCCTGCTCTATCTGTTCGAAAGGGACGAGGCGATCAGGCTCTTGTCCGCTGGCTAGCGGCGCGGACCTCCTCCTCCACCTCCAGCGGGCGCTCGGGGAAGACGAGTCCCATGGAGATGACGAGCTTCAATCCGTCCTCGACGCTCATGTCGAGGATCTTCACCTCGCTGACATCGACGAAGAAGACATAGCCCG